>DATBYX010000001.1:0-9254 GCA_036513475.1 Xanthobacteraceae bacterium
ACTGTTGCGCCCATGTGACGTTCGATACCCGGCCGCGCGAGTATCATAGGGTCCGCCGAGACCATTGGAGAATCGGATGGGCGAGTACCGCTTTGGCCTGCACTCAGGCGAGGTGAGCGAGTACCTCTTTGGCGTGCACTATGGCCACCTTACCGCTCCGGCGGATCTTATCGCCGGGCGGCATGGCGCGTGGCATGTCAACTACACGGACCCGCACGGGCAGCGCCGCGGCTGGTTTGCGTGCCCCAATCGTGGCGCGCAATTCGATCAAGCGATAGCCAGGGCTGTAATGGCGGACATTGATCGCGCTGGTGGGATCGAGAGTCTCCGCCGCGATGAGCGCGACCCCGCCGCCGATCGCTTTTGTGTGAACATTGAGCCGTCGGAAATCGTAAATTCGGAGGTGCCCCCTCTCTGAAGGGCCCAATCTCGCACTGCGTACAGGCGTTTAGTCAATTAGGGCTCGATAGGTCCACCTCGATCGGTGCGGGGCGCTGCTCCACTGCGGTTGGGTTTGACTGCCATTCGATACTCGCAGCGCGATGTAAGTTAGGCTCAATCGCCGCGGTGCTGTCGCCAAACCGCCCACGGTAGACCGCTAGGTTCTCCATGACGCGCTCGACATAGTTGCGTGTCTCGGCGAAGGGAATCCTCTCAACCCAATCGACGGCGTCGATCTTGGGATCGCGCGGATCACCGTGCTGTGCCATCCATTGCTCAACCCGGCCGCGGCCCGCATTGTATCCCGCAAAGGTCAAAACGAAGGAGCCGCGATAGTCCTTGAGGAGTGCGGAAATTTCAGCAGCGCCCATCTGCGTATTGTAGACCGGGTCGGAGACCAGACGCTTCCAATCGTAGGTCACCCCGAACCGCTTGGCGGTGTCTCGGCCGGCTGCTGGTGTGACTTGCATCAATCCGACTGCCTTCGCCGACGACATGTCCCGCTGGTCGAAGCCGCTTTCGGTGCGCACGATCGAATAGACAATGCAGCGATCGAGTTGAGGACCGACCGGAGGGTAGTTCGGTACGCCGATGTCGGGAAAAGCGTACACGTCCAACGGCAAACCTCTCGCCAGAGCCGTCTTGCCCACGAGCAGCATCGCCTGCGCGTCGTTGTAGTGTTCAGTTAGCTTACCGAGCCCAGCAAGTAAGGCCCGATCATCACTCTCTCCAGCGAGGTCGGTCACGAATGTCAGTGCGAGGCCACGCTCGCCGATCTGATACAGAATATCCGCCGCGTGCAGCACTTCATTCGCGTTGGGGTCCGCCGGTTCCGGCACCGAACGCAAGGACACGACATCGTGGAGGCCGAGCCGCGCGCGTGCCAACTGGCCATAATACGCAGTGGGGTAACTAGCAGCAGCCTCGTATTGGGCCTTCATTTCCTCAACCTGGCCGGCCGCCTCGGCGGCGCGGCCGCGCCAATACGCGCCACGCGCAAGCGTGATCGGGTCGCTCATGCCATCGGCAACGTGGCCGAAATGGTCGAGCGCGGTGGTTGGATCGGCGAGAAAGCGCAGTGCGATCCAGCCGGCCATGAAGTGGAACTCGGCCCGGTAGTAGGGATTGGTCGGAGGGGCAGCATTGCGCGCGACCTGATAGGCGGCTGCTGCATCGCCGAGGTCGATAAGCTTGCGGACCAACACGCGACGCTCGCGCCACCATTCGTCGGTGTCTTGGCGCTGCAAATCCTCTTGCGAGGCTGAGAGCGTCAGCCGAACGGCAGCCGCAATGTCCTCCTTCGGAGTAACGATGCGGCCGCGAACATTTGAGCCGGGCGTATCGTTGCGCAGCAACCAATGCAGACGGCACAGTGCGTAGCCCAGATCGTTACGCGCCTCCGCGCGCACAGCGTCGAGTTGTTTCCCCCCACTGTGGGATTTTGCCTCGGCGGCGCTGCACGCCCTGACGATCGCAACTTGATCGGCGCCGACCCTTTTTGCGGCGCGCATCGCAGCACCAAAATCCTTCGCGCCAATGCGCCGATCCATGCGCGCCAGATGATCGGCACGGGTCAGCACGTCGGGGAACGCGGCGAGCACTGCGGTTTCCAGTTCGGCCGATAACTGGGCCGACCGCCACACCTCGCGAACTTCGCTCTCGGCGATGCCGCGGTCCCCTTCTTTCAGCTCGATGCGCGCAAGCGCAAGCCGGCCCATGGGGCTGGGCGCCTCGCCGACGAACCGACGCACTGTTGTGCTGTCGCGATGCTCCTGCCACAAATTCATTTCGGCGCGCCGGCGGAGGAGTGGCATACTCGGCCAATCCGGGTTGGCGCGGATGAAGGTCGCGTAGCGATCGAAGCCAGCTTCGCTCCCGGATTGGCGCAGTAGTGCCCATTCGACCAGCTTGGATACCACTGGGTCCCCGTTTGATGTGGCGAGCGTGGTCGCGTCCTTTGTCTTGTGCCGGCGCACCAGATCAATCGCCTGCTTCGCCGCGGCAACATCAGGCGGTAGCGGCGTCGTATCCTCACTCCGCGACTTCTCAATCGGGCGCTTGTGGTGTTCCACCTCCACCGCCTTCCCCCGGTGGCGCGAGAGATGTTTGTGGCGTGAAGCCGACGCCTCATCGGCGAGCACGGCCAGCGCTGCAACGAGCAGCCAAATCAGGACCCGGCGGTGCATACCTCTGGGATAGCCCTCAAGCTCTCGCAGCTTCACCAGATGCCGGCCTTGGCAGCCGGCGCACTTCTGCCGCTTCATGGGTTCTCCACCCCTATCCCCAAGACACAGCCAAAAAGGACGATTATGTCGGAAGTCTGCCCATAGCCCGCGCTCTCTCTGCGGGAGGGGACTGGGCGCGATTCCAGGAGAACTGCGCCGCGGTGTGTTCGGATAGCGCCTTCTCAGCCATTTCACGTTTTTCGGGCAGTCGCCATCCTGGAATTCAAGCCGAGCTGTGTGGCGCAACCGCGCTGGTCCCGCGGACTTGGCGGGGACGGTTGGCGCCGCGAACGACACCATGACTGTGCTGGCGGTTCCGACGGGCTCACCGGCAATCGCCGATGCTCTCCGCGACGACCTCGCCGCGAACCCGGTCCCCGCGGTGAACAACAACTTCGCCGAACGAGCGCAATGATCGGATCTTTGCCCTCCGCATCGGGCTCCCTTCGGAGGAGACTTGCTCAGACGCTGACGGCTCTTCGCGACTCTCAGCCATCGATACGACATCCACACTGCCCGGTAATACGCCGGTCGGAGCACCACTCAGTGCTCGAGCGGACAAAAGGGAGTCGAAGCTCCATCTTCATCGTCGGCGTTACATGATTGCTTTGATGTTCCCGGGGCGTGTACACTCTCCTGCCATGGCCAAAGCGGTCCACTGGAGGAGACGTCATGTTGGTAATACGCACCCTTGTTCTCGCCGGCGCGATGGCGGTCGCCTTCACCTCGAGCAGCCAGAATGCTTTTGCGCAGGGCGCCTTCACGATCACGTCATCATCGTTCAAGGATGGCGAGCGGCTGCCGACCAAGATGGCTGGCAACAACAAGCAGAATCCGAACTGTGTTGGTGAGAACATTTCACCCGCCCTGTCCTGGTCGAATCCACCGGCCGGAACCAAGAGTTACGCTCTCATCATGTACGACCCAGAAGGTCGGGGTGGGCTGGGCGTCGTGCATTGGGTTGCCTACGGCATCCCAGCTTCGGTGACCGGCTTCGCGGAGGGCGAGACCAGCCAGGAGGCACAGAAGTATGTCGGTGGCAAGAGCACGATGAACTTGCCGCACTATTTCGGTCCCTGCACACCAGCGGGCGCCCCGCACCATTACACGTTCACGCTGATAGCCACCGATTTAGAACCGATGACGTTGCAGCGGGGCATGGATCGGGACGAATTGATGAAGGCTCTAGATGGCCATGCCAAGGGCGCGACCGGAATCATCGGCACGTTCTCCAAGCCGTGAACTAAGGCGAATCCTCTCGCACGACGAGATTTTGCTGAGTGAGGGCAATTTTCCCCGAACGCGTATTCGGCTCGGATCGTGTCAAGTGCTCACCGATCTCTGGGGCCCCCCACGCTGGAACGAAGCCGATTATTTCGATGACATCCCGGACGAGAAGATTCCCAAGGATATGCTCGACCTCGCCTCTCATATCGTGAAAACGAAAGCGGGGCACTTCGACCCGAGCAGGTTTGAGGACCAGTACGAAGGAGCGCTCAACGAGCTGCTCAAGAAGAAGCAGGAAGGCAAGCCCCATCGAGCGGCCGGAGCGCCCAACGCCGACAAACGTAGTGAACCTTCTGGAGGCTCTTCGACGGAGCGTTGAGGCAGGTGGTGCATCTACCAGCAAGGCGAAAGGTCATGCGCCAGCTCGTCGCACCGCAAACGAGAAAACGGAGCAGCCGAAGCGGAAGAAGACACGCCGGACGGGCTGAATTAGCCGCTCGAAAGTCCGCCTTGGATCACGCGGAGCACTGGTCTTGATCTAGGCAAAGCCTGCACCGTTTCAGGGCCCGCGATAACGGGGTCCAGCAAATCAATGGCCCTCTTGAGTTCAGCCAGGGCCTGCACAGGGCTGATGTTCGCAGCCGCGCTTCGATGGCACTGATCGGTCACGGCAAGCAAGGTGCTGCGTTTGGTGGCATCAGCTTTCCGAAGCTCATGCCGTAAAGCTTCATAGAATGCGGACGCGAGTAATTGGCACTTAACGAGAGGGGCACCGTCAGCCACGCCCCTCGACACAGCAGCAATCGCCTCCTGACCCAATTCCGTGAGATCCGACATCGCGCAATCCTCCCAGGGGAGTTCGCGTCTGTACGTGATTCGCGGGTCACTTGGCGATGCATATCTTTGGTGCTGACAATGGCCCGCCAGCCGTCCATGTTTATAATCGGTCAACCCGTCAAGCTGGGGGATGAATGGTATGTGCTCGCAAGGCATCCGAGCGGGCAGCAAGAGCACGTCCGCAGGTTCAAGACCGAGAGCGAAGCCAAATATTGGATCGCCAGAAAGTCGAAAGCCTGGCTCAAAAAACGGGGCTACGCGGATGACTAGCTAATGGCGCGGGGTGATTGGGAAAGCGCGCCTGAATGGACGGACTTTCGCTTTTCGGTTTGGCTGCGGTAACCGCGATGCTGATTTTCTACGCGCTGGAGGATCGCAGTCCGTGGTTCATTCTGGCATTCGCTGGCGCGTGCGCTCTGGGATCGCACTATGGATTCCTACAGGGCGCGTGGCCCTTTGGCGTGATTGAAGCGATATGGGGTCGCAGTCTGGCGCTGGTCTAAGCGAGTACGCCACGCCTAATATTGCCGCCTCATTCAAAAGAGCCCCATTGTCTAAATGATCACGAAAGAATGCTTCGGCTGTGGGAACGTCACTGCGCATCAACACTTGCACGACTGCGCCCACGGAATTGCCGAAACGCACATGGTCGGCTCGGAACGTTTCGTTTGCGAGCTGTGCGGGCATGTCACACGGGTTGGCAGCGATGGCGCCGAGCGGTTTCCTTTCACGTTTGACAAAGTGCGCAGAGAGTCAGGACCTGCGCCTTGAGCCGCTAGACGTGCGCAAGGCGACACTCTCCACGGCGCTCGCCAGAGCAGCGCCAGGATTGCGCTTGGACTAGCACATGGAGGAGGAAGACAGCCAACTCGTGCAGCGCCAACATGATTGCCCGTCGGGAGCCTTCGAGTCGAAAAAACGCCCCGCCGATACGCTGCGGGGCTTGAAGGAGGGTCGTTGCGTCCCTCCAGATGCGCGAGAACATGTTTCAATTGTGGATACGCGCGCCGGATACCAGACCGAAATACCATTTATTGTGATCTAAATATCACGCTCGCAAAGAACTCGGCAGTTCGATTGTGCGTCAATACCGTTGCGGCCTTGCACGAGTGACCCAGCAGCAACCCTGTGGCAAAAAGCAGCCCACGAAACCTAATTGAAATACTGCGGAAACAATCGGCTGCTAGCGGTACGGTTACCGCGGCTCCGGTCACGCTGAACCACGGAATGCCGCCCAGGGGGCCACCGCAATGGTGGCCTCTGCTATTTCGGGAGTCGGGAGGCGAGATGCGTGTACAGGGCGGGCGCTGGCTCGATCACGATTCAATAGCCCTTGCGGTGCTGGTTATCGGGATCGGCGTTGTTATGCTGTTTGCACTGAGCATCTGATATGGCTCCAGCTCAGCTTCCGCACTCAGGACCCGACTAGAGCACTTTCGGCAGATCGGGGCAGATCAGGTCGCAGCGCTCGTGCGGACATGCTGTGCGGCGCCGCTCTCTGGGCTTTAAGGACCCCATGTATTGTGAAATCACGCATCTCTGGCAAGGACGCTGACACGCGGCATCAGTTCTGGGAGCCAGCGTTGAGCCATGGGTGTCCTCAGTAACGCATTGGTCGCAATAAGGCCCGTTTGGACACCCTGCCGGCTTTCACCATCGCGTGAAGGCTTTCTTTCAGCCCCTCGACAGCACGATCTAACAGGGACCGCTGCTGCTTTACGGCCGCAACCCGGCGGGATCGATCCCGGCACCGTTCACAGGAGGAGCGACAAGGGCCGTCCCCTCGTGCGATGCCAGCTTCTCGCATCGGAATTTTACGAAAAACGTTGAAGCGTGAACGAGGGAACGCCGAGCAGCGCTGCGAAAGGCCGCCCCACGCGCTCCGCGTTATTTTAGCGCCTATCCGACTGGCAAAATGACGGCGCTACACCCCAACCGCAGCCGCGGGTTCCGATGAGACGAGCCGGTATCCGACGCCGAGTTCGGTGAGCAGGATGCGCGGTTGCGTCGGATCAGCTTCGATCTTCTGGCGCAGCTTACGCATGAAGATGCGCAGATAGTGCGTGTCGTTGAGGTGAGGCACGCCCCAGATTTCCTTGAGCAGGAACTGGTGCGTCACCACGTTGCCCACGTGCTGAGCCAGCAACTGGAGCATCCGATATTCCTTCGGCGCGAGGAACACGCGGGCACCGTCGATGGTCACGATGCGGGCGGCGAGATCGACCGCGAGCGGACCGAGCTTGATGACCGGCTCTTCGGTCGAGGCGCGCGCATAGCGGCGCATGGCGGCGCGCGCCCGCGCCAGTAGCTCGGCCATGCCGAACGGTTTCACGATGTAGTCGTCGGCGCCCTTGTTGAGGAGCCGCACCTTCTCCGCCTCGTTCGAGCGCACCGAGAGCGCGATGACGGGAACTGTCGACCAGCCGCGCAGGCGTTCCAGCACTTCGGAGCCGTCCATGTCGGGGAGCCCGAGATCGAGAATGACCAGATCAGGCGACCGCAGCGTGGTCCAGCGCAAGGCTTCGCCCCCGTTCTCGGCTTCCTCGACTGCGAATCCATCGAGCTCCAGGCCCGCGCGCAGAAAGCGTCGGATCTGCACCTCGTCGTCCACCACCAGCGCGAGCGGGTTGCCTTCACCCATCAGGACCTTCTTCGGGCGGTTCGTCGGCGTTGCAAACCGCAGATGTATGACCGCTGTGGCACGCCAAAACACGTAACGCACGCAACGCGGTCACGAGCGGGCAGCTTTTTCTCTGGGTTGGTCAGTGAAATTCAAAAGTCTTTCTGTAAACTCGTAGCTATGAGCGAGTGAAAGCCAGCGCTGCTCCATGTCAAGAAAATCTTGCTTGACTATAATATCGCACTCTCGCTCAGCCCGATCCCGGGCATCCCCAGCGCGCCTGTAACACTCAGCAATTTCTTTGGACAAGAGCTGAAGCATCACACAAACTCATGCCCAGCCCCAACTATAATACGCTGAAGTCGGTTCCGTGCGGGAGTCAAATTGTCGTTAATATAAAGGTCCCGCTGCGTAAAATTGTCGTAACGCCTGATCTTTCCCTGCCTCTCTGGTGCACACAATCAATCGCGTCCAGTCAAATGGCCGTTATCGGGAAAGCAATCTCGAGGACACTGAGCTAGATCTGTTGTGTGGGGGCACGCCTGAGCAAAACTCCGGCGCCCTGCAATTTCCGTATCGCAACTAAGGAGATCCCATGAAGAAGATCATCGCAACTCTGCTCGCAGGCGCGGCGCTGCTTGCTGGTATCAACTTCGCGAGCGCCCAAGCCCTTCCCACAAATCCGCCGACCACCAACGAAGGCGGCCAGCCTCCCGGCGGCTACGGGAAGTAAGCCGGGACCGGCTCTATAAGCTGAATCTTTAACCGTTCTCCAAAATGGCCCGAGCGGCGCATGATGCAAGGCCATCAGCAGCCAGCTCGGGCCTGAAGACCGCCGCATCCGCACTGTCGGCTTGTCGACCACCGCTCTGCCAGGCGCGACGCAGCGACGACAATCAGCTTGTGGCCTGATTAAACGCGCACGTCGGCCCAGGTTTGCCCGATGTTCCAATGTCTGGACTTAGCACGAACGCGAAGTGCTACAGCGCGCCGCTAACGTCGGGCGACTGAGGTAAAGCAGACCCAACCGAACCGGGATTCCCTGAGTTGAAAAAAGCGTTGGCGTCCCACCCGTTCTGACCGTGATCCAGCGGCATACCGCCATGCAACAATCTGGTAGTTTCCTGCCGGACCCGAAGTGACTTGGTGGCGCATACCCATGATTTGCGAACTGATTGCCGAGGAGGTTCTCAGCTTGCTAAAGCTGGAGCCGAACGCAACCTGTGGATTTGTGCGAGCGACTTTCATGAGCAAACTAGTGTGTCGCGGCAGGCGGGTTGCCCGTGCCATTCAGGTGAGGTGATCGAATAGCTAGGCCCATGTCGGGTTTGGCACGAACTGTGGACTGCCGCATCCCGGTTGCCACCGCTGCCAGTGTCGTCGCTACAGGAGAGCCTTGCGCGCGATGATCACTGACCGTCCAGCAGCTACAGCAGCGGAGGCCGCCATCGCTGCCGCCCCCTTACCGTATTCGGTGCGGCGTAAGATTTTTCTCTACCTCGGCCTCTTGATTGTTCTCCTGGGCTTCGGTTCCCCCTCTGGAGGGCTGATCGATATTCCAATAACGTTTTTGCTTAAAAACAAACTGCACTTGGAGGCGCACGAGCTCGCTCAATTCCGCCTCATATCCGCCATCCCCCTCTACCTGTCCTTTGTAGTTGGATTCATTCGCGACACTTGGAATCCCTTCGGAATGGGAGACCGAGGATTCATGCTGTTGTTCGGCGCCATCACCGCCGCCCTCTATGTCCTGTTTGGTTTCACTCCCGTTACCTACGCCACGCTCCTGGTTGCAGTCGTGCTGTTAACGACATCGTTTCTTTTCGTCACAAGCGCTCAAAACGGACTGACTTCCACGATCGGCCAGCAGCACGTGATGTCAGGTCAGGTCAGCGCGGTGTGGA
>DATBYX010000002.1:0-5256 GCA_036513475.1 Xanthobacteraceae bacterium
GCCAACACCAAGGCGATCGACTCGCTCCTCAACTACGAGACCGTCAAGTATTTCGGCGCCGAGCCGCACGAGACGCGGCGCTACGACCGCTCGATGGCGCGCTACGAGGACGCGAGCGTCAAGTCCTATGTCTCCCTCGCCGTGCTCAATGCGGGTCAGGCGACGATCTTCACGGTGGGGCTCGCTGCGGTCATGATGATGTGCGCCCGTGGTATTCAGCAGGGTGTCAACACGGTTGGCGATCTCGTGATGATCAACACCATGATGATCCAGCTCTACCAGCCGCTGAATTTCATGGGCATGCTCTATCGGGAGATCAAGCAGGCAGTGATCGACATCGAGATGATGTTTGCGATTCTTTCGCGGAATCCTGAGATCAGGGACCGACCGGGCGCAAAGCCACTTGAGATCAAGCGGGGCACAATTCGGTTCGAGAACGTCAGGTTCGCCTACGAGCCGGACCGGCAAATCCTCAAGGGCCTGAGCTTCGAAGTGCCCGCCGGCCATACGGTCGCGGTGGTCGGACCTTCCGGCGCCGGCAAATCGACCCTCTCGCGCCTGCTGTTCCGGTTTTATGACGTCACGGGGGGCCGGATCTCCATCGATGGGCAGGACATTCGCGACGTGACCCAGAAATCGCTGCGGTCAGCCATTGGCATGGTTCCGCAGGATACCGTGCTCTTCAATGACACCATCCGTTACAACATCCGTTACGGACGCTGGGATGCGAGCGACGCCGAGGTCGAGGAGGCGGCTCGTCTGGCGCAGATCGACCATTTCATCCTCATGTCGCCCACGGGCTATGAAACGGAGGTCGGCGAACGGGGGTTGAAGCTCTCCGGGGGAGAGAAGCAGCGTGTCGCCATAGCGCGGACCATTCTGAAAAGCCCGCCAATCCTGTTGCTCGATGAAGCGACTTCTGCGCTCGACAGCCACACCGAGAAGGAAATCCAGGATGCGCTGCAGCGCGTATCACGAAACCGAACGACACTCGTGATAGCGCACCGTCTTTCGACCATTGTGGGCGCCGACGAGATCATTGTTCTCGACCAAGGGATCATTGTCGAGCGCGGGTCCCACCACTTCCTCCTGGCGAAGGGCGGTCTCTATGCCAGCATGTGGAATCGCCAGCGCGAGGCCGCGGCTGCCCGGGAGAAGCTTGCCATGGTGGATGACGAACCGGTGGCTCCAAACCGCCATCCGCCTGTGATTGAAGACATTACGCCGGACCGCCCCATCGAACGTGCCGACGCGGCGGAGTGATGATGTCGGTCCTTGCCTCCATTCGTGGCCAATTGGCGCCCGTACACCCGGAGGGTTTTCCATTTATTGCTGCTTTCGGGTTGGCAAGCCTTGTTCTGCTGTGGCTATGGTCGCCGCTCGGCTGGCTCGGGGTATTGGCCACGCTCTGGTGCGCTTTTTTCTTCCGCGATCCGCAGCGGGTCACGCCGATCCGCGACGGAATTATTGTTGCCCCTGCTGATGGGCGGGTCAGCAGGATCGCCAATGCGGTGCCGCCGCAGGAACTCGCGCTGGGCGAGCAGGCGCTCCCTCGGATCTCCATTTTCATGAGCGTGTTCGATTGCCACGTCAATCGCAGCCCGTTGACGGGCAAGATCGAGCGCATCGTCTACCATCATGGTGCGTTCGTCAGCGCCGACCTCGACAAGGCAAGCGAGAACAACGAGCGCAACTCCCTCGTCATCGCAACCGGGAAGGCCCGAATCGGGGTGGTGCAAATCGCCGGACTGATTGCACGGCGGATCGTCTGCTTCGTGCGAGAGGGGACTACGCTGCAAGCCGGCGAGCGCATCGGAATGATTCGCTTCGGGTCGCGCGTTGATGTCTATCTTCCCTATGGCGTGCGTGCGCTGGTCTCCGAAGGCCAGACCGCCATTGCCGGAGAAACCATGCTCGCGGATTTGAATGCGGGCGATCCGCAACGCACGTTTCGCGTCGCTTAAAGACTGCGGCTGTCGGGCATGTTAGGCAGAACTCGGCGCAGCCGAGTTGTGGCATAACGCGCCCCTTCGGCACGGCGGGTTACACGGCGATCTCGCGAAAGGCGAGATCGCCCGCTAACCCGCGCTACGCACCAGGTGGCGACCACGCAATTTCGGCGTTATATATCCACTATGCCGCTTTCGCCGTTTGAGCTCGATAATCGAGCAGCCAAGCCCCGCCGTTTCCGGCTGATCCCGGTACGCACGCTGCTGCCCAATCTGATTACGTTGCTCGCGCTCTGCGCGGGGCTCACCGCGATCCGTCTCGCCATCGAGGAAAAACTCGAATGGGCGGTGGCGGCGATCGTATTCGCGGCGCTACTCGATGGCATCGATGGCCGTATCGCCCGCCTGCTTAAGGGAACTTCGCGCTTCGGGGCCGAACTCGACAGTCTTGCCGATTTCGTCAATTTCGGAGTTGCCCCGGCGCTCATCGTTTATCTCTGGGATCTGCATGAGCTCAAGTCTGCCGGCTGGATTGCGGCGATGGTGTTTGCCATCTGCACGGGCCTGAGACTTGCCCGCTTTAATGTCATGATCGACGACCCAAACAAGCCTGCCTGGGCGGCCAACTTCTTTGCAGGTATTCCGGCGCCGGCGGGCGCGATCACGGTCCTGCTGCCGATCTACACGTATTTCCTGGGAATGCCCCGGTTTGCATTCGTGGCGCCGGTAAGCCTGGTCTACACCCTCGCCATCGCGTTCCTCATGGTTTCGCGCCTGCCGGTATTCTCCGGCAAGCGCGTCGGCAAACGGATCGCTCCGGAGATGGTGTTGCCGGTCTTTGTGGCCGTAGTCCTATTCTTTGCGTTGCTGGTCGCCTATCCGTGGGAGGTGCTCACGCTGGGCACGGTTGCGTATCTCGGCGGGCTGCCATTCGGCTGGATAGCGTACCGAGACTATCAGCGCAGGGACGCAGCTGCTGTCCGGCAAGTCTCAGCGCAGGGCCGTGGTCATCCTGCCGGAGAAAGCGACTCGCCGTCGCTTTCCCCTGGCCATCCGGAGCATCCTCCCAGCTCGGACAGACCGGCGCGTCTGAACTAAGCGCTCGTTTTGCTCGTTCCCCTTACCGGCCCGGGAGCGGATGCCCGGGCATGAGGTCATAGGGGTGCTTCCATCCCGGCAGCGCCTTTACCCGTTGCAGCCAGGCGGCGATATTGGCGTACTGGGCAGCGATGTCGAATCCGAATTCTTCCGCCGGGTAGTAGAGATAAGCGACGAGGGAGAGATCGGCGATGGTCGGGCGCGCGCCGAGCACAAAAGGTCTGGTCGACAGCCGCTTGTCGAGAATGGCGATATTGTTGTCGAGGCGGCCCTTGAGAAAAGCGAGCACCGCCGGGTCGCCGGGCGGCTTGGCCAGGGTGCGGAGGAATCGATACGGGCCAAGGAAACCATTGAGCTTCTGGTTATCGAAGAGGATCCAGCGCAGCGCCTCCAACCGTTCATGCTCATCCGCTGGTCTGAACTCCCCCGACCGGTCGGCGAGATAAGTCAGGATGACCCCGGATTGGGTGAGCTTTCTGGGCCCGTGCACCAGCGCCGGGACCTCGCCCATCTCGTTGACGCGCGTGCGATACTCCGGCGTGCGCTGCTCGGCTTTGCCAAAGAAATCGACCCAGATGGGCTCCCAGTCAGCCCCGATCAGATTGAGCATCAATGCGGCGCGATAAGCGTTGCCGGATTGGGCAAAACAATAGAGCTGGTACTCAGGCATAGGGTCTCCTGGGGAACAAGCTGCAAACCGAAGGAGAGGGTGGTTACCTTGCAGTGCTCTGCAGCATCGACGTGAAGAAGAATCGCATAACCAGCGTCACCTTATCGGCGACAAGCCGAGCGCCGCGCTGCCAATGCGCGCGCACCGGCGGTACCGATGCGACCGGGAGCCGCACCTGCATCGGGTAATTCACTTCATGGTGGGAATGATGAACTCGGCTCCTTCTTTGGTTCCGGAGGGCCAGCGTGAGGTCACGGTCTTCGTTTTGGTGTAGAAGCGCACGGCGTCGGGCCCGTGCTGATTCAGATCCCCAAAGCCCGATCGCTTCCAACCGCCGAAGGTGTAATACGCCAACGGTACGGGGATGGCGAAGTTGACACCCACCATGCCGACGTTCACGCGCGCAGTGAAATCGCGTGCAGTGTCGCCGTCCCGGGTAAAGATGGCAACGCCGTTGCCGTAATCATGCTCCGAAGGTAGCCGCAGCGCTTCCTCGTAGTCCTTGGCGCGCACGACCGATAGCACGGGCCCAAAGATTTCCTCCTTGTAGACCCGCATGTCCGGCCTGACCTCGTCGAACAGACAGCCTCCCATGAAAAAGCCGTTCTCGTAACCTTGAAGCCTGAAATTGCGACCGTCGACTCTGAGCTTGGCGCCTTCCCTGATTCCAAGATCGACGTAGCTCTTCACCTTGTCGAGATGAGCCTTGGTCACCAGGGGACCGTAGTCCGCCTGGGCATCGCTCGAGGGCCCGACCTTCAGGCTCTCCACCCTGGGAATGAGTCTTTCGACAAGCGCATCCGCGGTCTTTCTGCCAACCGGGACTGCGACCGAAACTGCCATGCAACGCTCGCCGCCGGAACCGTAGCCTGCACCAATGAGCGCATCCACCGCCTGATCCATATCCGCATCCGGCATCACCACCATGTGGTTCTTGGCCCCGCCGAAGCACTGAACGCGTTTTCCATGCGCGCATCCGGTCGTATAGATATATTCGGCAATGGCTGATGATCCCACAAAGCCTATTGCCCGGATGCGGGGGTCCGTGAGCAGGGCATCGACCGCCTCTTTATCACCGTTGACCACATTGAGCACCCCTGCGGGGAGACCCGCTTCGATCAGGAGCTCGGCCAGTCGCATTGGAACCGAAGGATCCCGCTCGGAGGGTTTGAGTATGAACGCGTTACCGCAGGCGAGAGCCGGCGCGAATTTCCACATCGGGATCATTGCGGGAAAATTGAAGGGCGTAATGCCCGCCACCACGCCAAGGGGCTGGCGCATGGAGAACAGATCAATGCCCGGACCGGCACTCTCGCTGAATTCACCCTTCAACAAATGTGGTATTCCGCATGCAAACTCGACCACTTCCAGACCGCGCTGGATGTCGCCTCTGGAGTCGGCAATGGTCTTCCCGTGCTCGGAGGAAAGAAGTTGAGCGAGGCTGTCGAACTCTCGCTGTACCAGTTCCAGAAACTTGAAAAGAACACGGGCGCGCCGCTGCGGATTCGTTGCAGCCCACGCGGGCTGAGCCGCTTCGGC
>DATBYX010000003.1:0-23157 GCA_036513475.1 Xanthobacteraceae bacterium
CGTGAACGTGCTTGTGCACGCCGGCAAAATCGACCGCGAAATCGCGCACCGAAAGGCCGAACGCCTTCGCCCCTGCGATCGCATGGGCGTGCCTGGCGGCGGCGATGAGTGATTTCGACGGGACGCAACCGGTATGGAGGCACTCGCCGCCCATCTTCCCCCTTTCGACGAGCACCACGGGAACGCCGAACGCCGCCGCACCCGCCGCAACGCTCAACCCGCCCGAGCCCGCGCCGATGACGCAGATGTCGGGCGTCAATACTTCGACCATTATCAACCTCGTGTCTCGGGCGAGTACAGCAAGCGCTCTGATGGTACGTGTCCCGGGCGAGTGGAGCGAGCGGAACACGAGACATGAGACCCCAGGGGCAACAAGCACGACGCGCAAAATCTATCGGCTTCCGCCTCAACCACTACCTCCATCTGTCCCTCTGGGTCCCGGATCTTCGCTCCTCCGGGCAAACCCGGCGGAGCTCGTCCGGGACACGAATCCGCCCGTGCCGCGCGCGCCAGCGCTTCACCAGGACTGGAACGAGCGCGAGCACGCCGAGAGCGGCAAGCGCCGCGAGGACCTGAGGGGTGAGCGCGTCGGCGGTATGGAAGACGAGCGGGCAATCAGAGCGGCCCGATGATAGGCATGCGCGGCGCGAGGCTTCTTGCGCCACGATCACGCTATCCAAGCCGCTCCCAACGAATGCAAACGCGAACGTCGCCGGCATGATGCCGAGTACGGTCGCCGCCGCAAACGGCACCAGCCTCACCCCGCCCGCGGCCGAGACGAGATTGACCAGCCAGAACGGGAATACCGGAATGAGTCGCAGAAAAAGCAGATAGCTGAATGCATCCTTGCGAAAGCCCGCAGCGATCTTCTCTGCCGTTGCGCCCGCGCGGCGCGCCAGGTGCTCGCCGAATGCACTCCTTGCGATCGAGAAGATGACGACCGCTCCGATGCTCGCGCCGATAACAGCGGCCATTCCACCGAGCAGCGCGCCGAAAAGCATTCCGCCGATTACAGTCAGATAAGCTCCAACCGGCAGCGAAAGCGCCACAACCCCGATATAAAGGGCGACGTAGCTTGCGACCGCGAGCGCCTCGTGCGCGGCAATGAACTCGCGCAACGCGTGGTGATGCCGATCGAGCATCTCAAACGAGAGCTCCCGGTGCCATCCCAGCGCGATGACAACGATGGAGACAACAGCGATTCCGACCAGCGGCGCCAGACGCCGCAGCGGGAATTGCCGGCGGCTTGGCGCAATGCGTGATGAAGATGGATCACTCTCGATGTTCATGAAAGTGACATGAGAACCCGAGGCAGCCCCGCAATTGACGGAAAAGGGCCGCCTCCCTATAAGCTGCTCGGTTTTCAAGCGGCAGTGCGAGCCGAGCGGGGCCATGACGGACGTCGCGCGCTGCGTGTTCGTCATACCGGCACAGAGCGGAGACAGCGACGTGAAACGGACCTATCAGCCGAGCAAGCTGGTGCGCAAGCGCCGCCATGGGTTCCGCGCCCGCATGGCTACCACGGGCGGCCGCAAGGTGATCGCATCCCGCCGGGCGCATGGCCGCAAACGCCTCAGCGCCTGATCCGGGGTGGAGCGGCTGAGGCGGCGAGCCGATTTCCTCGCTGCCGCGACCGGGATCAAGGCGCCGACCGCGGGCTTCGTGTTGCAGGTCCGCCGGCGGGGGGATGAGGCCCCTGGCCGTGTGGGGTTCACCGTTGCCAGAAAGGTTGGAACCGCGGTCGAACGCAATCGGGTACGACGCCGGCTCAAGGAGGTCGTGAGACTTGCGGCCGCAACTGGTCTTCCCACCGGCAATGATTATGTGCTCGTCGGACGGCGCGCCGCCCTGTCGCTGCCGTTCGAGCAAATCCTTAATGATTTCACACGTGCGCTAGGGCGGCTGCGAGTGGCTACATGACCGACCAGAAGAACACCATACTCGCGATCGTGCTGTCCGCGCTCGTCCTGATCGGGTGGCAGCTGTATTTCGGCCTGCCCCAGGTCGAGAAGCAAAAACAAATCCAGCAGCAGCAGGCGCAGGAACACGCGCAACCCGTTCCCGGCCCTCCGTCGCCGCAGGCCGTTCCGTCAACGCAGGCTCCTTCCCCCGCCTCCCCGCAAGCCCCTGCTCAGCCCGGCGCCGTCCCCGGCAGGCCGATGACGCGGGAGGAGGCGCTCGCCGCCTCCCCGCGGGTGCGCATCGAGACGCCGAGCGTCGCCGGATCGATCTCGCTCAGGGGCGCTCGCATCGACGATCTTTCCCTGATCAAATATCACGAGACGGTTGATCCGGGGTCGCCTCCCATCGTACTGCTTGCACCCTCGGGAAGTCCGAGTCCGTTCTATTCCGAGTTTGGCTGGTCCGCCGCGAGCGGCACCACCGTAAAGCTGCCGGGTCCAGATACGCTGTGGCAGCAGGCAGGAGGGGGCACGCTCTCGGTCGGACGGCCGGTGACGCTCGTCTACGACAATGGCGAGGGGCTCGAGTTCCGGCGCACCATTGCGGTGGATGACAAGTACCTGTTCACCATCAAGGACGAGGTTGTGAACAAGGGGGCGTCCGCGATCACGCTCTATCCCTATGCGCTGATCTCGCGTCACGGCACTCCGCCCACGCTCGGCTACTACATCCTGCACGAAGGCATGATCGGCGTGCTCGACGACAAGCTGCAGGAGGCGAGTTACTCGGATATCGAAAAAAAGAAGGACATTGCCTTCACCTCGACGAATGCCTGGCTCGGCATTACCGAGAAATACTGGGCGGCGACGCTGTTGCCGCCTTCCGCGGCGAAAATCTATGCACAGTTCTCGTTCTTTCAGAACGGAATCAAACGATATCAGACGTATTACAATCTGGATCCCGTAACCGTGGCTTCCGGCTCTACCGGCGCGGTCGACACCCGGTTGTTTGCGGGTGCCAAGGAAGTCTCGATTATCGACGGCTATAATCAGCAGCTCGGGCTCAACAAGTTCGACCTGCTGATCGATTGGGGCTGGTTCTATTTCATCACCAAGCCGATGTTCTTCGCGCTGGACTGGATCTATCGCCTCGTCGGCAATTTCGGCGTGGCGATTCTGATCATCACCGTCATCATCAAGGCATTCTTCTTCCCGCTCGCCAACAAGTCCTACGCCTCCATGGCCAAGATGAAGGCGGTGCAGCCGGAGATGATGGCGATCCGCGAGCGCTACGCGGACGACAAGATGAAGCAGCAGCAGGCGATGATGGAGCTGTACAAGAAGGAGAAAGTGAATCCGGTGGCCGGCTGCCTGCCGATGCTCATCCAGATCCCGGTCTTCTTTTCGCTCTACAAGGTGCTGTTCGTAACCATCGACCTGCGGCACGCCCCGTTCTTCGGCTGGATCAAGGATCTTTCGGCGCCCGATCCGCTCACGGTGTTCAACCTGTTCGGGTTGATCCCGTGGGATCCGACGGTCGTTCCGGTCATCGGCCCGTTCCTGCATCTCGGCCCATGGCCGTTGATCATGGGCGTGACCATGTGGGCGCAGATGAAGCTCAATCCGCCTCCGCCGGACCCCGCACAGAAGATGATCTTCGACTACATGCCGATCATCTTCACCTTCATGCTCGCGAGCTTCTCCGCCGGGCTGGTGATCTACTGGGCATGGAACAATACGCTCTCCGTCATTCAGCAGAGCATGATCATGCGCAAGCATGGCGCCAAGGTCGAGCTTATCGACAACGTCAAGGCGCTGTTCGCCAAGAAGGAGAAGGCTTGACAAATCGTAGGGCGGATTAGCGCGGCGTAATCCGCCGAAGATCAGCGCGTGTCCCGGACGAGCAACGCCGGCCTTGTCCGGCAGAGCAAAGATCCGGAACCCAGAGCGCAACGACGATCCGTCCTGGGCCACACACGGACTGTACATGACGAGGCGGCTGTGATTGTGGCTCTTGGGTCCCGGATCTCGTTGCGCTCGCGCAAACGCTCGCTGCACTCGTCCGGGGCGCGGTAAGCGTGTCCCGCTTTACCCGCGGCGAGATTGAGGCCGGGCGCAAGCTCCTTGTCGCGGAATGGCATTTCGCCAGCGCGGCCGCATCCATTGCTTCGCTCCCCCCCATGCGCGGAACAGAGATCGCCTTTGCCGGCCGCTCCAATGTCGGGAAGTCGAGCCTGATCAACGCCCTTACGGGACGCCGCGCGCTAGCGCGCATCTCCCACACGCCGGGGCGCACGCAGGAGCTCATTTTCTTCACCGGGCCGGCGGCGCTCACGCTCGTCGACATGCCAGGCTATGGCTATGCGGCCGCCGCCAAGTCGAAGGTCAAGGCCTGGACCGCGCTTATTCACGATTTCCTCAGAGGACGCGCCAATCTCGCGCGGGTCTATCTCCTGATCGATGCGCGTCACGGACTGAAAACTGCAGACGAGGACGTGCTGAAGACCCTGGATGAGGCGGCGGTGAGCTACCAGTTGGTCTTCACCAAAGCGGATCAGGTCGATGAGGCCGCGCGCGCGGAGCTGCTCGGGCGCACCAGCACGGCCATGGCGCAACGTCCGGCGGCGCATCCGGAGTTCCAGGTGACTTCCGCCCATACGGGTGCGGGGATCCCCGAGTTGCGCGCCGCTATCGCCCGCCTGCTCGCCGAACGCCGGGCATGACCATAGACAGCCCCGCGTTTGTTGTCTCGCAGCTGACTGAGGCGCTAAAAGGCGCAGGCTTTGGAAATTCAGCATGACCATTTCCCCGCATGAGATTGCCCGGGTGCTGTCGGAAGCGCTGCCGCACATGCAGCGCTACGACGAGGCCACGGTGGTGGTGAAATACGGCGGTCATGCCATGGGCGAAGAGGAGCTCGCGCGGAGCTTTGCCCGCGACGTCGTGCTGATGGAGCAAACCGCCATCAATCCGGTGGTGGTGCACGGCGGAGGTCCGCAGATCGGGGAGATGCTGGCGCGGCTCGGGATCAAATCGCAATTCGCAGACGGGTTGCGTATCACCGATGCTGCCACCATCGAAATAGTCGAGATGGTGCTCGCCGGGTCGATCAACAAACAGATCGTCGGATTCATCAACGAGGCGGGCGGCAAGGCGATAGGTCTGTGCGGCAAGGACGGCAACATGGTGCTTGCGCGCAAGGCGAGCCGCAGCATGATCGATCCGCAATCAAAGATGGAGAAGATCATCGACCTCGGCTTCGTGGGCGAGCCGGAGACGGTGGACACGACCGTGCTCACCCAGATCCTGGGTCGCGATCTCATCCCCGTGCTGGCACCGCTTGCGACCTCCAACGGGGGCGGCACCTACAACGTGAATGCCGACACCTTCGCCGGCGCGATAGCCGGGGCGCTCAAGGCCAAGCGGCTGCTTCTCCTCACCGACGTGCCGGGCGTGCTCGACAAGTCCGAGAACCTGATCAAGCAGCTCTCGGCCAAGGAGGCGCGGCGGTTGATCGCCGACGGCACGATATCCGGCGGCATGATCCCCAAGGTGGAAACCTGCATCTATGCGCTGGAAGCGGGAGTGGAGGGGGTCGTGATTCTCGACGGCAAGGTGCCCCATGCCGTACTGCTCGAGCTCCTGACAGACCACGGCGCCGGCACCCTGCTGACGCGGTGATCGGCTGCACCGTGCGGTGGCGATCCGCGCTTCGTGCTTGGTGCCCCTGTGTCCACGCAAGTCGGACTTGCCCGATTTGCACATCTTTGCGCACCAATTTCGAGGAGGCCCGAGATCAGTGTCTCGTTCCGGACGCAGTCAAGCTTGCGCAGACTGCGTAAACTTGTCTGCGCCGCAAAGAGCGCTCATTGCACTTGTCTAGGACGGGAGGATCACTCCGCGGCGATGCGGATCTCGGGCGCGGCCGAGCGCACTTCGGCGTCGACATCGTCCTCATATTTGGTGAAGTTCTTCTGGAACATGCCCACGAGCTTGCGCGCGGTGTCGTCGAACGCCGCCTTGTCCTTCCAGGTCTTCATCGGATAGAGCAGGTGCGGCTCGATCCCGGGCACCGAGCTCGGCACGGCAAACCCGAAATACGGATCAGTGCGGAAGTTCACCGTCTTGAGCGAGCCGTCGAGCGCACCCGTTACCAACGCGCGCGTCGCCTTGATCGGCATGCGCCGGCCGACACCGTAAATGCCACCCGTCCAGCCGCTGTTGACCAGCCAGCAATCGACCTTGTGCTTCGAGATGAATTCGCGCATGACCGCGCCATATTCGGTCGGCGGGCGCGGCAGGAATGGAGCGCCGAAGCAGGTGGAGAATTCGGGCTCGACACCGACCAGCCCTTTCTCGGTGCCCGCCACCTTGGCGGTATAGCCGGAAAGGAAGTGATACATCGCTTGCGCCGGCGTGAGCTTGGCAATCGGAGGGATCACGCCGAAGGCGTCGGCCGTGAGGAAGATGATGTTCTTGGGATGTCCGGCGCGGCCGCTGGCCGAAGCGCGCGGCATGAAGTCGAG
Source organism: Xanthobacteraceae bacterium (assembly GCA_036513475.1). GTDB lineage: Bacteria > Pseudomonadota > Alphaproteobacteria > Rhizobiales > Xanthobacteraceae > VAZQ01. The sequence goes on from DATBYX010000003.1 coordinate 6,428, forward strand.
CGGATAAGCCGCGCGCGTGTTCTCGGTCTTGGAATCGTCATCGAAGTTGGGAATGCGTGTGTGCGGATCGAACACCACGTTTTCCAGAACCGCGCCGAAGCGATTGGTCGCGGCGTAGATTTCAGGCTCGGCTTCTTGCGACAGCTTGATGCATTTGGCGTAGCAGCCGCCCTCGAAATTGAATACACCGTCCGGTCCCCAGCCGTGCTCGTCGTCTCCGATCAGAATGCGATCGGGGTCGGCGGAGAGCGTCGTCTTGCCGGTACCGGAGAGCCCGAAGAAAAGCGCAACATCGCCGTCCTTGCCGACATTGGCGGAGCAATGCATGGGCATCACGCCCTGCGCCGGCAGATAGAAATTGAGCGTAGTGAAAACCGATTTCTTGATTTCGCCGGCATAGGAGGTGCCGCCGATCAAGATGATCTTCTTGCTGAAATCGATGGCGATGACGGTCTCGCTGCGCACGCCATGGCGCTTGGGGTCCGCCTTGAACGAGGGCAGATCGACAATGGTGAGGTCGGGAATGAATGTCAGCAGATCCAAACGCTCCGGACGGATCAGCAACTGACGGATGAACAGAGAGTGCCAGGCGAACTCCGTGAATACGCGAGTCTTGATGCGATAGTGGGAATCGGCGCCGCCGTAGAGGTCCTGGACGAACAGTTTCTTGCCGCGTGCCTGCGCGATGAAATCTTCATAGAGCCGCTGGAAATTGGCTTGACTGATCTTGCGGTTGCCCTCCCACCAGACCGAACCCTCGGTCAGCTCGTCAGCAACGGTATGCTTGTCCTTTGGTGAGCGTCCCGTGTGCACGCCGGTTTCCGCGCACAGCGCGCCGCCTTGCACAACCGAGGCTTCGCGCGCACGGATCGCATGCTCGTAAAGCGCAGGCGCGGTAAGATTCCAATCAACGGCGCTGAGATCCTCAAATCCGAATTTATCGGCGCCGTAGGTGCTGTTCCTTAGACCTGTTTCCTGCACGCCAAACTCCTCCACCACACATCCGGCAGGCGCCGGAGACCCTCCCCAGAGATCGGCACGGCAGCGTGATCTCGCGTTCCAATCCTGCGTCGCGACCTATAGTGGGGATCACCTACCCTGCCAAGCCGCAACGCAGTATTACAGTTTACCCTCCCGGCGGCGCATCGCTGAGCCCTCCTGCGCGTGCGAAGCAACAAAGCGCAACGCTTTCCCTGGTTCCATGCTGCACTGCAGCAGAACGTATCTTCATTCACTAAACTCACGGTCCACCAACCATTTCTGGACGAGACCAGCCACAACATCGCTGTTCCTGTCCATCATCATCATGTGTGAATTGCCATTTATCCCGCGCTCGGGAAGATCGACCACATTGACATGGCCGCCAGCGGACTTGAGGACGGCCGCGTAACCGACGCCGCCCTGGCGGATTTTCGACCAGCGCGGATGGTCCTTCGCGTTGTCGCCATAGAGGATAAGGACCGGCGTGTTCTTGATGGAGGCGACCTTGTTGGGGTCGCCCCCAAGTGTCGGCTCGACCGCAACCAAGCCCCTGACCTTTTCGGGTCGCGCCTCCAGTACTTTGAACCCAAAAGCGCCCGACTGGCTGTGCACCAGAACGACGCATGGACAGACCTTGTCCACCAGCTCGACATAGGCCGCGACAATCTGATCGTCCGTGGTGAGCCAGCGTGGCACGGCTTGCTTCATGAACTGCTCATAGGCAGCGGTCGGGAATTGCGCGCTGGGATAGGTGGTGCGCTTGTCCTTCTCGTTATTCCATGAGCCGGGCGGCCCAATCCGGAAGCGCTCCCACGGATCACCGAAGGGCAGGAAGACCGGGTCGCCCTTGAAGGTATTGGTCCAGCTAGCGCGGCCGCGCTCCACCGCATCAGAGATATAGGTGTCCCAGCCCTGGCGAATGAAAAAGTTGAGCCAGCCTTCGCCGCCATCGGGCTTGGTCTCGTAGGTTACGCCGGTGAGTCCGCCGCCATGCCATAGCAGCAGCGGCATCTTGCCCTTGCGGTGCTGTGGCAGGAAATACTGCACATACATCTGCTCAACCTGGTACTTGCCATTGGGATCCATTCTCGCGGGCACGCCGCCTGGCGTGAACATGACGTCCTTGATCGGCTGACCGGTAATCTCGATGAGCCGCCCGCCCACATGAAACGAGCCCATCTGGCGCAGAACGATCGGGTCCTGCCCTTGCGCTGCGGTCGAGCCCACACCGATGCTGAATGCGATAAAAAGAAACAGATGGCGCATCCTCACCCCTCCTTGCAGAAATCAGTAATCAGTAACCAGTAATCAGAATGGGGACCCACTTACCACTGCCTGCTGCCGGTCGGTGATGCCGTGAGGTGTTTGAGCATAGCGCTCAGCTCGGCGGGAGAGCGCACGTGCTCAAGGAACGGCAGGCGCAAAGCAGTGCGGCCGAGTTGCAGCTCCAATCCCTCGGGATCGCAGCCGACGCAGCGCCAAGACCCATCACGGCCGCCGAGCCGCTTGCGCGCCCAGAGCCGGACCGCATCGGCGTAGTCGGCGTTCACCTGCGACACGATCTCGGGCTCGGCCGCAATGAGTTCTGCAGCATCGCTGATCTCGGTCAGGATCTCATGAGCTCCAAGATCGACGATGCGACCGAAACCCGCAACAAGATGCGCGGCTTTAATGGCGATGCGGTAGAGCGCGAAATCTGCGAACCCTGCGAACATTTCTGCCTCGGGCTGGCGCGCGAGGTAGCGCTGCCGCGCCGCAGGATCCTGTGTCGCCGCCGCAGTGCCCATCAGCATCAGGCGACCCCCTTCGAGCGGGTCGCCTTCGCGACGCTCGTCAATCATGAGCGACACCCGGGGATCGGCCAGAATGTTCTTGGTGTGCACCGCGAGCCTCGAGATCAGCAAGAGCGGCGCGCCGTCGGGGGCGCTCGCAACATTGACCAGCGAGCAATAAGGATCGCCCGAGTTCGGCATAAGCGTTGCCAGAGCTCCGGAGCGGCTCTCCCGCAGGAGCGTCTTGGCCGCCACGGCGGGAACGAAATCAGGGGCTGGTTTCATCGGTGCTCGCCACAAGCCTGAGTACTGAGATGCTTCGCCAGCGGCCAAGGGCAGCCCGCAGAGTAGCCGATCTCGGAAAATTTGGGCCGGGAAAGCGGCATTTGCGTTCGCAGGACGGACCGGCTATGCTCACAATCCATTGACGAATCATGCGTTTGTCAGGGATTGGCCACATTTCGGCCTTGCTTTGGGGGCTTCAGAGTCGCGGGGCGCGCGTACGCTGCCAGGATAGGGGCTCATGCCAACCATCGCTCTCGTCGACGACGACCGCAATATCCTGACTTCGGTCTCCATCGCTCTCGAGGCTGAAGGTTATCGCATCATGACATACACCGATGGAGCGTCTGCGCTGGACGGGTTCAAGACGAGTCCGCCGGACCTCGCGATCCTCGATATCAAGATGCCGCGCATGGACGGAATGGAGACGTTGCGGCGCCTGCGCCAGAAGTCCGATATGCCGGTGATCTTTCTCACCTCCAAGGATGAGGAGATTGACGAGCTATTCGGCCTCAAGATGGGCGCCGACGATTTCATCCGTAAGCCCTTCTCGCAGCGGCTTCTGGTCGAACGAGTCAAAGCCATTTTGCGACGCTCGACGCCGAAGGATGGCAGCGCGCCAAAGGAGACCGATGCTGCGAAGGTGCTGGAGCGCGGCCTCTTGCGCATGGATCCCGAGCGCCACACCTGCACCTGGAAGAATGAACCCGTGACGCTCACGGTCACTGAATTCCTCATACTGCAGGCGCTTGCGAGCCGGCCTGGGGTGGTCAAGAGCCGCAACGCTCTGATGGACGCGGCCTACGACGACCAGGTCTATGTCGATGACCGCACGATCGACAGCCATATCAAACGCCTGCGTAAGAAATTCAAAGCAACTGACGACGATTTCGACATGATCGAAACGCTTTACGGCGTCGGCTATCGGTTCAAGGAGATGTAAAGCCGCGACGAGCTGGCGCCGGGATACGGGACGGGCCGCTCCGCTGGACTCTAGCTTCTGGCGGTCACTAGGGGCGCTCAATCAGCAGACTGGTCGTGCTTAATCGAACGCCACAGAGTTTAATGCGTTTGGCGGAGGTGAAGCCGCTCGACCAAGCCCTCCCACTTGCTGAAAAAGGCGGGCGGGTCGTTGATCTGTTGCGTCAGGGCTGGCACCTCTTCGTCCGGATCAGTTTTTCCAGCCTGACGCGCCGCATCATTTTTCTCAATGTGACCGGTCTGCTCGCGCTGGTCATCGGAGTGCTCTACCTCTCTCAATTTCGCGCCGGACTGATCGACGCCCGCATCCAGAGCCTGCTGGTGCAGGGCGAAATCATAGCAGGGGCGGTCGCCGCGTCAGCTACCGCGGAACCCGATACAATCACCATCGATCCCGAACGGCTGCTGGAGCTCCAGGCCGGCGAAAGCTACGGGCCACCAGACGAGGCGCTTTCAGGCCTTGAATTCCCGATCAACCCCGAACGGATCGCGCCGGTGTTGCGCAAGCTCGTTTCGCCGACCAACACGCGCGCCCGCATCTATGATCGCGACGGAGGGCTCATTCTCGATAGCCGAAACCTCTACGACGTTTTGCGCTTCGACCTCCCGCCCCCTTCACGGCCGAGCTTCCTGGATCGTGCCTACATCACCGTGCGCACTTGGCTGACCCGCGGCACCTTGCCCCTCTATCACGAGGTCGGTTCCCAGAACGGCAAGACCTACGAGGAGGTGGATAGGGCACTCAAAGGCTTCAAGTCCAACATGGTGCGCATCAACGAGCGCGGTGAGGTGATCGTCTCGGTCGCTGTTCCGGTGCAACGCTTCCGCGCGGTGCGGGGTGCCCTGATGCTTTCGACCCAGGGCGCCGACATCGACAACATGGTCGGCAGCGAGCGTCTGGCGATCTTCAAGCTCTTCCTGATTGCGGCTGGGGTGATGGTGGTTCTCTCGTTTCTGCTCGCCGGGACGATCGCCGGCCCCGTGCGGCGGCTTGCTGAAAGCGCCCAGCTTGTGCGCCGGCGTATTCGCACCCGCGTGGAGATACCGGATCTCAGTCACCGGCGGGACGAGATCGGGCACCTATCAGGTTCGCTCAGGGATATGACTGATGCGCTTTACAACCGCATCGAGGCGATCGAGCGCTTTGCCGCCGACGTCGCACACGAGTTGAAGAATCCCTTGACGTCATTGCGTTCGGCAGTCGAAACCCTGCCGCTGGCCAAGACCGACGACAGCCGCGGCCGGCTTCTTGCCGTGATCCAGCACGATGTGAAGCGGCTCGACCGTCTCATTTCGGACATCTCAGACGCAAGCCGGTTGGATGCAGAAATGCAACGGCATGAAGCGCAGCCGGTTGATGTCGTGAAGCTTCTCACTACGGTGGTCAACGTGGCCAACGAGCGCCACGACGACGGCGTGAGCGTCAATTTGCGGTTCGAGGAAATTCGGCCGGATGGATTCGTCGTATTGGGTCACGACTCCCGGCTCGGCCAGGTCGTCGATAATCTGGTTGACAATGCTCGGTCGTTTTCTTCGCCGGGCGGCGTGGTAAACATCGTCTGCGGGAGATGCAAGAACGACATCGACATCATCATCGAGGACGACGGTCCCGGGGTGCCACCGGAAGCGCTGGAGAAGATCTTCGAGCGGTTCTATACACATCGACCCCATCAGGCATTCGGGCAGAACTCGGGGCTTGGCCTTTCGATTTCCAGACAGATCGTTGAGGCGCATGATGGCCGCATCTGGGTGGAGAACCGGGAGCTGTTGACCCCGGCAACGGATGAGCCGCCGCAAGTCATAGGGGCTCGATTTACGGTGCGTTTGCCGGCCATGTGATGCCTGCTGGCGAGGTCTCGACGGTGCATGGTTCGGCCGTGCTTACCGGTGCCCGTGCTGTGCTCATTCGGGGCGCCTCCGGGGCAGGGAAGTCGCAATTGGCGCTTTCCCTCATTCATGCCGCACAGACAGGCTTGCTGCGGTTTGCACGCTTGGTGGGGGATGATCGCCTGCATCTCGCGGCGTCGAACGGCCGGCTGCTGGTGCGGCCCGCGGCGGCTTTGGCGGGATTGATCGAAGTGCGGGGGTTGGGCGTGCAGAAAGTGGAGTACGAGTTCCGTGCCGTCGTCGGGCTCGTGGTTGATCTTGCGGCCAGTGATGCCGAGCGGCTCCCGAGCCCGGGCACTACCGTCGTGGAGGGAATTTCTGTCCCGCGGCTGGCGATTGCACCGCGAGCAGATCCCATGCAAGTACTGCTCGCTTCCTTCGAGACTTCAACCTTAAATTTCACTCAGGAAGCTTGCGCAACGTGATGAAGGTACAGAAGTTATCCACGCCCGGGAGGAGGCTTGGTTTCATCCCGAGCGTGCGAGGGCGACCTCTCTGGCTGCAATGCAACACTTCGGTACAATCGCGAAACAGGCCCTTGCGCAGGACCCTAGGATGCTCATCATGAGCGCCCTTTCGGGCGGTGCAACCTGCATCAGTCGGGGGCGACTGCGATGATTGGTCTCGTTCTGGTCACCCACGGGCGGCTGGCCATCGAGTTCCGCTCCGCGCTGGAGCATGTTGTGGGCCCACAATCGCAAATCGAGGCTGTCACCATCGGCCCCGATGACGATGTGGAGCAACGACGCAAGGACATCATCGAGGCGGTCAAGCGCGTCGACAGCGGCGACGGCGTGGCTATTCTCACGGACATGTTCGGCGGTACTCCCTCAAATCTCGCAATATCCGTGATGGCTCGCCCGAAAGTCGAAGTGCTGGCGGGCATCAATTTGCCGATGTTGGTCAAGCTCGCAAAGGTTCGCGGCGAATGTGCGCTGCCGGACGCGGTAGCGGCTGCCCAGGACTCCGGCCGCAAGTACATCACCATCGCCAGCCGGGTTCTGACCGGCAAATGAGCGAAAGTGCACGGTTCAACGGATCGCCTTCTGAGGTTCAAACCGGTGGCGGCGACGCGGTCACCCGCGTGCTCGAGATCTGCAACAAGAGAGGCTTGCACGCGCGCGCGTCGGCAAAATTCGTGCAGACGGTGGAGAAATTCGATGCCGATGTAAGGGTGAGGCGGGGGCAGGAAGTCGTCGGCGGGACCTCGATCATGGGGCTCATGATGCTCGGAGCCGGGCCCGGCACCACCATCACGGTGGAAGCAACGGGCAGGCAGGCGAACGAGGTGGTTGAAGCGTTGGCTGCACTGGTCAGCGGCAGATTTACCGAGCGGGACTGATCCTTCAGGCCGCCTGCGCAAGCACGTTTGCGGCAAGTTTCAGATCGGCTACGAAGGCGCGGTACTCCTGCTCTTTATCCGCGTGGTCCTCGATCCGCAGCAGAAGCGAGGGGTGAATTGTGACAAACGCGGCCGTCCCGTCGGGGAGTTGCAAGCCGTGCCGACGCAGCTTCGTAATGGTGACGGCACGGCCCAGGAGACTGCGGGCGGCAGTGCCGCCGAGGGCCACAACGACCGCCGGTTTGACGATTGCGCGTTCGAGCTCAAGCCAGACTTTGCATCGCTCGATTTCATAACTGTTTGGGCGCTTGTGCAAGCGCCGCTTGCCCCGCATTTCGTGTTTGAAGTGCTTCACCGCATTGGTCACGAACACTTCTGCGCGCGGGATGGCGGCCTCGGCCAAAGCTTGATCGAGAACCCGTCCGGCCGGTCCTACGAACGGCTTGCCGGCAATGTCCTCCTTGTCTCCCGGTTGCTCCCCGACGAGCATCAGACGGGCATGCCGTCGCCCTTCTCCCGGAACGGCTTGCGTGGCGTTCTGATAGAGCGGACATCGCGTGCACTCGTGCTCGGCCTTCGCAAGCTCACGCAATGAGGTGATGGCGGGAGGAGCTTCAATGTCGAGTGGGGGCTTTGGTTGCATGATAGCGACCCAACGATCGGCTCCCCCCCTGCACAGATCAACGTCCGGCTGCTCGGCCAGTTCACCGCTGGCACATAAAGCGATCTTTATGCCTTCGTTGCGCGGTTGGACGCGCCCTGCTATAGGCAGCACCCCAACGCTATGCCTCCGGGCACACGTCTTCCCGCCTTTTCAAGGACAAATCATGAAAGCTGCACCGAAAGCCGCCGGGACCGCGGCCAGCTCGAAGCCCGCCGCCGACTACGTGGTGAAGGACATCAGCCTCGCCGAATGGGGTCGCAAGGAGATAGCCATTGCCGAAACCGAGATGCCCGGCCTGATGGCGACGCGCGAGGAGTTCGGGCCCGAGCAGCCGTTGCGCGGCGCGCGCATTTGCGGCTCGCTGCACATGACAATTCAGACCGCTGTGCTCATCGAGACGCTCAAGTCGCTCGGGGCCGATGTGCGTTGGGCCTCATGCAATATCTACTCCACCCAAGACCACGCGGCCGCCGCCGTTGCAGCGAGCGGCACCCCGGTATTCGCAATCAAAGGCGAAACTCTCAAGGACTACTGGGAGTACCAGCACCGCATCTTCGAATGGGAGGATGGCGGCGCGCCCAACATGGTCCTTGACGATGGCGGCGACGCAACCCTGCTGATCCATCTCGGCCTGCGCGCCGAGCGCGGCGAGACCGGTTTGATCAGCAAGCCGGCGAATGAAGAAGAAGAAGTGTTGTTTGCAGCGATCAAGCAGCGGCTGAAAGACAAGCCGAGCTGGTACAAAAAGAATGCCGATTCCATTCGCGGCGTCACCGAAGAGACCACGACCGGCGTGCACCGCCTCTACGAGATGCAGAAGAGGGGCACGCTGCTGTGGCCGGCAATCAACGTCAACGACAGCGTCACCAAATCCAAGTTCGACAATCTCTACGGCTGCCGCGAGTCGCTGGTCGACGGCATCCGTCGCGGCACGGATGTGATGATGGCGGGAAAGGTGGCCATGGTGGCTGGGTTCGGCGACGTGGGCAAGGGCTCAGCCGCCTCGCTGCGCCAGGCCGGCTGTCGCGTCATGGTCTCCGAGATCGATCCCATCTGTGCCCTGCAGGCGGCAATGGAGGGCTACGAGGTGACGACAATGGACGATGCTGCCCCGCGCGCGGACATCTTCGTGACTGCCACCGGCAATCTCGACGTGATCACGATTGAGCACATGCGCAAGATGAAGGACCGGGCCATCGTTGCCAACATTGGCCATTTCGACAGCGAGATTCAGGTGGCCGCGTTGCGCAATTTGAAATGGCACAACGTCAAGCCGCAGGTCGATGAGATCGAATTCCCGGACGGCAAGAGGATCATTCTGTTGTCGGAGGGTCGGCTGGTGAACCTCGGCAATGCCATGGGCCATCCGAGCTTCGTGATGTCGTCCTCCTTCACAAATCAGGTGCTGGCCCAGATCGAGCTGTGGGGGAACCCGAGCAAATATGAGAAGAAGGTCTACACTCTTCCCAAGCAGCTCGACGAAAAGGTCGCTCGGCTCCACCTCGCCAAGATCGGTGTGAAGCTGACCCAAATGTCGGATCGGCAGGCGAGCTATATCGGCGTGCCGGCCGAAGGGCCGTACAAGCCCGATCATTACCGGTACTGACGCTGCCGGTGATAAAGCGACGTAAGCAGGATTTCCGACGCAGCCAACGACCCGGTCATGAGGCGAGAGCCAGGCCGGTGGGTATAAGACTCAGGGTGGCAGTAAATGCAGTGGCGTGATTCGATTTTCTGCGAAGCGCGAGCGCCTAACCTTGGCGGCAAATCGCATGTCCGCGGTAATCAGCTTGCGATCCGTCGCAAACGCGGCCGCCAGATAGATGCAATCGTAAATCGGTTCGGCAAGATCGAGGGCGAGTACGAATGCTTGGCGCAGTATCGGTAGCGACGGAAGAATAGTAATTCCCGACCCGATCTCTTCAAGCGCGCTTTGCCCCTCCTCTGCCTCCGTCCGCTGGAGCTCTTGGCGACGAACCTTGCTCAACAGCGCATTCCGGCATTCGACGAGGAGGAAATCGGGAGCAGCAATGTCATGATCTGTCCGCACACGGAGTGCCGCTTCACTGTCCTCTTCGGCTACCAACCATTTGAGAACGACGCTCGCGTCAACGACCACGTGCATTGCGGCCCCGGGATACGCGCTCCAGGCGTTCTGTTCGCGCCCGGCGCATGGCCCGGATTTCTGCCACCGAACTGACCCGGGCGCGCGGCAGTTCTCCCCGCTTCAATCGTTCCAGTTGGCGCCTCGCCCATTCCCGCCCTCGCTCTTGCCGGTCATCGGAATAGGTCGAAGCAAGGAGGCGCCTAATCTCCTCCTCCATCGATATGCCATTACCCGCCGCCTGACGCTTGATCGCGGTGACAACGGCATCGTCCAGGTTGCGGATAGTGATCGCGCCCATGAGTCCTCTATAACGTATGCTAGCAATGCTAGCATACGTTGCGCCATATCGACAATGGGCCTGGTAACGAGCTGGAGTGCAGCGAGATCCGGGACTGCAGCGCTCGGATTTCTGGCAACGCGAGCACAACGCGAGCTGAGCGGTATGGTATGACGCGGCGAAAGGCTCCATATTACGCCCAGTTTGTTTGCCATCGGTTTGCCGCATCGCCGCGCGATGCTGCAAACCATCCGGGAGCAGCCGATGTGCCGCTGGATTGCCTATCGCGGCGAGACCATTTCGCTGGAACAGTACGTAACAGCGCCGGCGCACTCGCTCGTGGTGCAGAGCCAAAGGGCGCTGGAGTCGACCGCCTCCACGAACGGGGATGGTTTCGGCATGGGCTGGTATGGCGAGCATCCGGAGCCGGGGCTTTACCGCGAGGTGCGGCCGGCCTGGTCGGATGAGAACCTGCGCTATCTCTGCCGACACATCCGTTCGCATCTTTATTTTGCGCATGTGCGCGCCGCCACCGGCACGCCGGTCATGCGTCCGAACTGTCATCCCTTTGCCTGCGGCCGGTGGCTGTTCATGCATAATGGCGTCATCGGGCACTGGTCGCGCTTGCGGAGAAAGGTGGAAGGCCTCATTCCCGATCACGTCTACGGCTCGCGCATCGGGACCACCGACTCGGAAGCGGTCTTTCTCGCCATCATGGGCGCAGGCGGCGACCGGGATCCGGTCGGGGCCACCACGCACGTCCTTGCGACCCTGACCGATATGGTGAGCACGAAGGATTACCAGGAGCCGCTGCGCTTTACGGCCGCGCTCGCCAATGGTCGCGATCTCTATGCATTTCGCTACTCCGCCAACGATCAGGCCAATTCGCTGTACTACCGCGAGTCCGCTGGCAATGTGGTCGTTGTCTCCGAGCCGCTCGATGACCAGCGAGCGCACTGGAAGCCGGTGCCGCCTGGCTACGCGGTGATCGCTCAAGGGGAAAAGCCGGTGCGGCTCGAGCCCTTGTGCCTCGAGCAGCGCGTCGCTGCGGAATAAATATCCGCTGCTCCCCGGGCTCCGATCGGGGATCGGATAGCCTTCCTGCCGGCAGCAACGACACCGCAGCCAATTTTCCGGATCCAATTCGTACGAATCTTGCCGGTTGGTGAGGCGAGTGCTAGGGCGCCCAGGCATGCACGCGGCCATCGAAAACATCCGCAATTTCGCGATCATTGCGCACATCGACCATGGCAAATCCACGCTCGCCGATCGCCTGATCCAGGCAACTGGCGCGCTCGCCGATCGCGAGATGGTGGAGCAGGTGCTCGATTCCATGGACATCGAGCGCGAACGCGGCATCACCATCAAGGCGCAGACGGTTCGCCTCAACTATCGTGCCCGCGATGGGAAGGCCTATGTGCTCAACCTGATCGACACGCCCGGTCACGTCGATTTTGCCTATGAGGTCAACCGCAGCCTTGCCGCATGCGAAGGCTCGCTGCTGGTGGTCGACGCTTCGCAAGGCGTCGAAGCGCAGACCCTCGCCAACGTCTACCAGGCGCTCGAGAACAATCACGAAGTCGTGCCGGTGCTCAACAAGGTCGACCTCCCGGCCGCCGAGCCCGACAAGGTGAAGCAACAGATCGAGGACGTGATCGGGCTCGACGCTTCAAACGCGATCCTCATTTCAGCAAAAACCGGAGAGAACGTGCCGGAGGTGCTCGAAGGCATTGTCCACCGGCTGCCGCCCCCTCGCGGCGATCGCGACGCGACGCTCAAGGCATTGCTGGTGGACAGCTGGTACGATTCGTATCTCGGAGTGGTCGTCCTCCTTCGCATCGTCGACGGCGTGCTGCGTAAGGGTCATCGCGTCCGGCTGATGGGCACCGGCGCGGCCTACGAAGTAGATCGCGTCGGGGTGTTCACCCCGAAGATGCTTGACGTGGAGGAGCTCGGCCCCGGCGAGATCGGCTTCCTTACCGCTTCAATCAAGCAGGTCGCCGACACGCGCGTCGGGGACACCATCACCGATGACAGGAAGCCGGTCGCAGCGCCGCTGCCGGGTTTTCGCCCGGCGGTGCCGGTCGTCTTCTGCGGGTTATTCCCGGTGGATGCTGCGCAGTTCGAGGATCTGCGCGCCGCCATGGGCAGGCTTCGCCTCAACGATGCGAGCTTCACCTTCGAGATGGAGACCTCGGCTGCGCTCGGGTTCGGGTTTCGCTGCGGCTTTCTTGGGCTGCTTCACCTGGAAATCGTCCAGGAGCGGCTGGAGCGCGAATTCAACCTCGATCTGATCGCCACCGCGCCATCGGTGATCTACAAGATTCTGCTGACCAATGGAAAATGGATTGAGATCCATAATCCCGTTGACATGCCCGATCCGGTACAGGTCGAGGAGGTGCATGAGCCCTGGATTCGCGCGACCATTCTCACCCCGGACGAATACCTCGGCAGTGTTCTAAAGCTCTGCCAGGATCGGCGCGGCGTTCAGGTGGAGCTCACTTATGTGGGCAACCGCGCGATGGTCAAATACGACCTTCCGCTCAACGAAGTGGTGTTCGATTTCTATGATCGCCTGAAATCCGTCTCACGTGGCTATGCCTCCTTCGATTATCACCTCACTGATTTCAAGCCGGCCGATCTCGTGAAAATGCAGATCCTGGTGAACGCGGAGCCGGTGGATGCGCTGGCAATGCTGGTGCATCGCACGCGGGCGGAAAGCCGCGGCCGCGGCATGGTGGAAAAGCTCAAGGAACTCATTCCCCCACACATGTTTCAGGTGCCGATCCAGGCCGCGATCGGCGGCAAGATCATTGCACGCGAGACCGTGCGCGCGTTTCGCAAGGACGTGACCGCGAAATGCTACGGCGGCGACGTGACACGCAAGCGCAAGCTCCTGGAGAAGCAAAAGGAAGGGAAAAAGCGCATGCGCCAGTTCGGCAAGGTGGAAATCCCGCAGGAAGCCTTCATCGCGGCGCTTAAGGTGGACGTCTGAGCGGCCTTGTCAGGCCCATCCAGGCTTTGATCTCACCTATAGAGCGCCAAAAGAGCACGCCTCGCCCCGGCACGCGCATAATAAGCAAGTTTGATCAGGTACTTGGACGAAATTGAAAATATTCAGTACTCTTATACTAATTGTGCATTGCAACAGAACATGTTGCGTTGCATTATCTCGGATCGCCGCCGCAATCGCGAAAGTTCGCGGGAGAAGGTATGCACAACCTTTGCGCCTACTGCCACGGCAAGTTCGGCTTGGTGCGGCATCGCCACGCGTTCAAAAGCTTCTGTTCCCAGAAATGCGTCGACCAGCATAGGCAATGGCTTCAAGCGCAGGCCCATAAGCGCAGAGGCTGGTTGGATTCCCTGTGGTCGGCAAGCCTCAACGCGACGCCCCACGCCAACGAGCAATCAAAGGCTTAGCCGGTTACGAGACCCAATAGGGTCCAACGCCATAGTAGTCGCAGACCTGTTGGCCGCGGGCGCGGTCGGACCAGTCCCAACTCTCGTGCTTGCCGTATTTGGGTGCGCCCTTGAGTTGCTGCTCGCCGATGTTGACCTCGTAACCTTCGAGCTTGGGGTCGTATCCCGGACCATGCGTGGTGGCTTCGGCGTGCCTCTGCTTCGCTCGCGCTCAGAGCATCCGCCTCGCTTCCTCGTCGGTCAGCAGACGCCCGGTAGGCGTGAGCGCGTCGACAAAGCGCGGCAGCTCCTGGCTCAGACCTGAGAGCATGTCGCCGCGTTGCACACCAGTGTAGTTCGTCAGCTGGTCGAGCGTATCGGACCCGAGCGCGTCTGCGATATCGTTCTGGTCAATCCCCTTGTTTGGACCGCTGCCGACCCAGGAATCGACGGCGCCGCTCTGGCCGCTCTGCTGCAGCTGCTTGAGCAGATCGTTGAGCCCCCCATTGAGGACCGCACCAGCGGCTGCGCCGCCGAGAATGCCTCCCAGCGGTCCCTTGAGCAGATCGCCCAATCCACCGCCGGCGCCAGCGCTGCTGGCGGTTCCGCCACGGAGAAGGCCCCCAAGCGGACCCTTCAGCAGGTCCTCCAATGCACTGCCTCCGGGGCCTTCGTCGGCGGTAGTCGTGCTGCCGCGACTGTCGGTCGGGGATGTTGGTTGCGTGCTCGGAGACGGCGCTCTGCGGAGGTTTTTTGCAGCATAGATGGCGAGCAGCGTGAGCAACACTTTCGCCACGGGAGACATGCCTTGCCCTCCCCTCGCAGTTGGCGCGGGTGCCGGCACGGGCGCGCCTTTCGCGCGCGGATCGCTTGGAGCGCCGGATGTCTGAATCGTGTTTAGAATCTCTTCGAGCAAACCCATCGCCGCCTCCTGCCTCGCCCACCCGAGGCCCAACCATGGCGCGCCGACAGGTCGGATGCAAGAATGCAAGTGCGGTGACGCGCTACCGCGGTGATGGTATGAGCGGAACAACGGATGCGTTGTTCCTATCGCAATTCGGGATATGGTTAAACTGATCGTTGGATTGCCGGATCGGGGGAGATGCATCAGAGAACCAACCCTATGAATGTAATTGGCGGTTCGGCAGTCACATTCCACTGAGCTAGGTTTGCACAATGGTATCGATCCTCAGAAGCGTCGGTGTCCTTCTCTTTGCTTTCGCTGCAATGTCCGTGCAATGGACGGGTTCCTCGGCGGGTCCGTCCGATGGCGAAAACACGGCCGCCGCGCAGTCTTCCATCTGGACCGTGCCGGAGCTGGGCGCTCTACCCGAGGACGCGCACGGCCGCCTGGTGCGGCGCGGCCGTGATCTCATTACCGCCACCTACGCCTATGTCGGCCCGGAAGTGCCAGACGCCGCCGACCGCTATGCCGGCAACAATCTCGCCTGCGGCAATTGCCATCTGCAAGCCGGAACAAAGAAGTTCGGAATTCCGCTGTTCGGGCTGTTCGGGGAATACCCTCGCTACAACGCGCGCTCCGGTGCCGGGGTCACGCTGGAGGAGCGCGTGAATGGCTGCATGGAGCGCAGCATGAACGGGCGCGCCATGCCGGCGGATGCGGAATCGATGCAGGCCATCCTGGCCTACGTCCAGTTCCTCTCGACCGGCGTGCCCGCGGGGCAGGAGTTGCCCGGGCTCGGTGTTGGCAAGATGCCCGAGCTTACCCGCGCCGCCGACCCGGAACGCGGGCGTCCGATCTACATGAGCGCCTGCGCCGGCTGCCACGCACCCGACGGCCTGGGCATGCGGCGCAGCCTCCCAACGGTGGACCTCGGCTACATGATGCCGCCGCTCTGGGGGCCGGACAGCTTCAACGACGGCGCGGGAATGGCGCGGCTCATCACTGCGGCGAACTTCGTGCACTTCAACATGCCGCATGGCACGGATTATCTGAACCCGCAGCTTTCGCCGGAAGAGGCCTGGGATGTTGCGGCCTACGTGCTCTCGCAGGGCCGGCCGCACAAATCAGGGCTGGATCACGATTATCCCGACCTTCTGCAAAAGCCGGTCGACACGCCGTACGGCCCTTACGCCGACGACTTCAGCGAGCAGCAGCACAAGTACGGGCCGTTCGGGCCCATTCGCGAGGCGATCGCGCGGCTGAAGGCAGAGGCCGGTGATGCCCCAAAGCATTAACCGGGTTAGGTTTCACCACTGCGTCTCTCATACGTTAGAACGCGTTCCGGTGAGCTGTATTCAGGACGCGCGGCAGACCCTGTCTGCTCCCTCTCCCTGTCCTTAACGGGGAGAGGGAGCCGCGCGGCGTCTGTTGCACTGATTGTGCATCAATTTCACCGGCACGCGCTGTAGCTTGAACGTGCGGCAAATCGAGGGGCGGTGCCGCTCATCCCCTCCCAGCCAGTGAGACCCACTTCGACCCGCGTCTCGTTGGCTTGAACGGTGACGACTGAGACGATGCCGGTCACCATGAAACAGACGGATTCGATCCGCCGATTGGCTCGTTCGATGTCTTTTTTGAGTTCCATCGCCACCGGCTGCAAGTGAAATCGGCGCGCGGTTATGAAATGTTGAAATGTACGGAACCGTACGAGCACAACTTTGTTGAGGTAAACAGGCGCTTCCGCACAGGTCAAGAAACCGAGCGCCTTGAAGACCCAGCGAACGAAGTACCTATCGGCGGCAAGCTTGATGCTTGGCTGCAAAGGCCGCGTTAATGCCTGTATCAGCAGCAAACGGTGCTCACGCGCCGGTCGTTCTCGTCGTCGAGGACGAATTCTTCGTGAGATGCAACATTGCCGATTGTCTGCGGGACGCGGGCTATTGCGTTCTCGAGACCGCGAGCGGGGAAGACGCCATCGCGCTATGCAAGTCGAGCAGGTCAATCGACATAGTGTTCACCGACATCAATCTTACCGGTGCGGCCAGCGGCTGGGATGTGGGCGAATGTTTTCGAGCGGATCGGCCGAACGTGCCTGTGCTCTATACGTCGGGAAAATCGATTGATCATGGACGCT
>DATBYX010000004.1:0-12413 GCA_036513475.1 Xanthobacteraceae bacterium
CGAAGCAATAGTGCCCATCTTCATCGACCGCGGCGCGGGTGCACGGTGCCAGCTTTAATGTCCGAGTCCTACTCGGGGTCCCTCGTGCTGATCGCCCCTTCGCGCCGTTTAGCCTCCTGCCACAGATCTTCCATTTCGGCGAGCGTGGCTTGATCGGGGCGTCTGCCGCTTTGCGCCAATGATCCCTCCATCGCTGCAAAGCGGCGCTCGAACTTCTGGTTGGTCCCGCGCAACGCGGCCTCCGCATCGACGCCGATGTGGCGGGCGAGATTGACGACAGCGAACAGGAGATCGCCGATCTCACCTCCCGCCGCCGCGGTATCTTGGCGCGCCAGCTCCGCCTCGGTCTCGCTGATTTCCTCTCGGATCTTGTCAAGCACTGCGTGCGCATCGTTCCAGTCGAACCCGACCCTCCCGGCCTTGACCTGCAGCTTGAGGGCGCGGGTGAGGGCAGGGAGGGCGACTGGGACGCCCGCGAGCGCTCCCTCGCCGGTCTCCCGTTTGGGCTTTTGCATCCGCTCCTGGGTTTTGATGCGTTCCCATAGGCCCTCGACCTCACGCGGGGTAAGACCCTTCGCGTCACCGAACACGTGCGGATGGCGGCGTATCAGCTTTTCATTCAAGCTTGCCACCACGTCCGCGAAGTCGAATGCACCTTCCTCCTGCGCCATACGGGCGTGGAAAACGACCTGCAACAGCAGGTCGCCGAGCTCCTCTCGCAGATCAGCGAGGTTTTCACGCGCAATGGCGTCTGCGACCTCGTAGGCCTCTTCGATCGTGTACGGGGCGATGCTCGCAAAATCCTGTTGAAGATCCCAGGGACAGCCGGAGCCGGGCGTCCGCAACGCCGCCATGATCGCAAGCAGCCGGTCGATGTCAGGCATTCAGAGCAAATCCGACGGTAGGCGCGCAGTCCAGGGCCACGCCGTGGTCCGCGTGGGAGTTAGCCAGACGCGATTCGCATAAGGGATATTATGGAACATTTATTTCGGCATTCGATATGACGACTTTTCAAGGGCTTGTGGCCGTTTGCTGCGTATAGGCTTCAAACTGCGCCGGCTCCGCCAGTTCCACTGTGAGGCCGTCATAAGCCGGTTGCACGTGCGGCGGAAGTTTCCCACGCAGTTCGTCGAAGTCGAGATCGGAATGCAGATTGGTGAGAATTGCCCGGCGGGGCTTGATGCGGTCTATCCAAGCTAATGCGTCGCTGACACTGAAATGGCTGGGATGTGGGCGGTAGCGCAGCGCGTCGACCACCCAGAGGTCCAACCCCTGGAGCGCTGCAATACTCTCATCCGGCAGCCCGCTGAGGTCGCAGGAATAGGCCAATCCGCCGAACCGAAATCCGAGGGAGGCAATGTCGCCGTGCTCTTGCCGGAACGGCAAAGCCGTGATCGCTCCGGCTGATCCGCGAATCATCACCGCCCGGCCTGGCTCGAGTCTATGCTCGGTCACAATCGGAGGATAATCGCTCCCCGCGGGCGCCTGGAAGCAGTAGCCAAACTTCGTGCGCATCGCTGCTGCTGTCGGCTCATCCAGGTATACGTCGACGCGCCGCCGGTGCTTGATGACCAGCGCGCGGAGGTCGTCGATGCCGTGGGTATGATCGGCATGCGCATGGGTGAAGAGCACAGCGTCAAGCCAATCCACTTGCGTCGCGAGCAGCTGCTCGCGCAGGTCCGGCGACGTATCAACCAGCACTTGGGTGGTGCTCGACCCACTGCGACGCTCCACCAGGAGCGAAGTCCGCCGGCGGCGATTCTTGGGGTTGTCAGGATCGCAGTCCCCCCATCCGAGCGCCGGGCGCGGCACGCCCCCCGACGAGCCGCAGCCGAGAATCGTAAATCTCAGGGTCATGCGGCGGCGGCTGCCCGGTGCGGAACCTTGCTGAAGAGCTGAAAGAAATTCTGGCTGGTCTGTCGAGCAATGTCTTCGAGCGATGCGCCACGCGTCTGCGCCAGGACGCGCGCTGTCTCGACAACGTAGGCCGGCTCGTTTCGCTTTCCGCGGTACGGGCCCGGAGCGAGATACGGCGCGTCGGTCTCGATCAGGATGCGATCGGCGGGGAGGCTTCTTGCGATCGCGCGCAAGTCCTCGGACTTCTTGAAGGTCAAAATGCCCGTGAAAGAGACGTAGAGGCCAAGCGCAACCGCGCGCTGCGCCAGATCAGGTCCGCCCGTATAACAGTGAAGGACGGCTGGAAAGGCGCCCTTCCCTATTTGCTCCGTGAGGACGGCCGCCATATCGGTGTCCGCATCGCGCGAATGAATGACGAGCGGAAGGCCGGTCGCGCGAGCGGCGGCAATGTGATTGCGCAGTCCCTGCATCTGAGCGTCGCGAGGACTGAAGTTGTAATGATAATCGAGCCCAGCCTCGCCGATCGCCACGACTTTGGGATGCTGCGTGCGCGCGATGAGCTCCTCTATGCTTACGTCAAGCTCTTCATGGGCGTAATGGGGATGCGTGCCTACCGAGCAGTATACATCCGCAAACCGCTCGGCAATCGCGAGCACCTCCGCGTGCCGTTTGAGCCGCGTTGAGATCGTGACGATCCGCGCAACGCCAACGGCTTGCGCGCGCGCCATGACGGCGTCCAGCTCGCCGGCAAAGTCCGGAAAATCCAGGTGGCAGTGGCTGTCGATGAGCATAATCACAGCAGAAGCGGGCAAGCGGACAGCCTGTCAATGGCGCATATCGGATCCCGGTGCGCTCGCGTATTCGGCTTCAAATCTCGAGATTTCGCTCATCAGATCCTCAATTATGCGCTGGCGCAACGACGGGTCGGACCCTGAGATCAGCTCGGCCACGGTCTTGCCCAGGGCCGAGATGATCTCGTCCATATCGATCGTGTCTTTTTCGCCGCTCAGCGATCCATACTCGGCGTAGAAGTCGTCGATGGTGTCTGCAATGAGACAATGCAGACAAGGCCGCTCATCATTCGATCCTTCGGTATCCGACATGGTCATGCCTTTCGATCGAAATGTGGTAGCAGAGAACGAGGTTCCATTTCACACTGAGCGGGGGCTCGTGCGCTGTCCGCAAGCATGGCATCTAGGCGGTCGCTTCGCTCTCGACATAACGCGGAAACACCGCGCTTGGAGCCGGCAGGGTTGTTCCGGGCTGGATGCGGCGGGCACCGCCAATGTCGCAAAATTGCCGCTCGCCCGCCGGCACAGCCAGAAAATCGAGCAGTTTGGAAGCTGACGCGGGCATGAACGGAGCACTGAGGATTGCGACCTGCCGCAGCACCTCCGCGGTGATGTAGAGGACCGTCCCTTGCCGGACAGGATCGGTCTTGGCCAAAGCCCAGGGAGCCTCCCCGGCGAAATAGCGGTTGGCCTGGGCGACGACCCCCCAGACCGCGTTAAGAACCTGATGCAGCTGCTGCGTTTTCATGGCCTCGCGGGCCTTGTTCATCATACCGTCGGCGGCGGCCAGGATTTCCTGGTCGGAACCGGATAACCGGCCAGGTTTGGGCAGCACGCCGCCAAGCTGCCGTGCAACCATGGACAACGAGCGCTGGGCGAGGTTCCCGAGATCATTGGCGAGGTCGGCGTTGATGCGGTTGACGATCGCCTCATGACTATAATTGCCGTCCTGCCCGAACGGGACCTCGCGCAGGAAAAAATAGCGGAGCTGGTCGACCCCATAGGCGTCGGCGAGGGCAAAGGGATCGATCACATTGCCGACCGACTTTGACATCTTCTCCCCCCGATTGAAGAGGAAGCCGTGGGAGAAGATCCGCCGCGGCACCTCGACCCCCGCCGAAAGCAGGAAAGCCGGCCAGTAGACTGCGTGAAAGCGCACAATGTCTTTTCCGATCACGTGCAGATCGGCCGGCCAGTAGCGCCGAAACTTCTGACTGTCGACGTCGGGATAACCGACTGCTGTGATGTAATTCGTAAGCGCGTCGACCCACACATACATCACGTGCTTGGGATTGCCCGGCACCTTGATTCCCCAATCGAAGGTGGTGCGGGAGATGGAGAGATCCTGCAAGCCGCCACGCACAAAGCTTACGACCTCGTTGAGCCGCTCCTTCGGGAGTACATAGTCGGGATGGCGGGCATAGAGATCGAGCAGCTTTTCCTGATAGGCGGATAGCCGAAAAAAATAGCTCTCCTCCTCCACCCATTCGACCGGGGTTCCCTGCGGACCGACGCGCTCGCCATCCTCATTGAGCCGCGTTTCATCGGCGTCGTAATAGGCCTCGTCCCGCACCGAGTACCAGCCGGAATATTTGTCGAGGTAAATGTCGCCGGCGGCTTCCATGCGCTGCCAGATGCCTATCGAAGCGCGATGGTGGCGCTCCTCCGTGGTGCGGATGAACTCGTCATTCGAACAGTCCAGCCGCTCGACCATTGCCTTGAACCGCGGCACGTTGCGTTCGAGCAGCTCGCCGGGAGCAAGTTTCTCTTTTGTCGCCGTCTGCAGCATTTTCATGCCGTGCTCGTCCGTGCCGGTGAGAAAGAGCACGTCATATCCTTCCAGCCGCATGAATCGGGCTATGGCATCAGTGGCGATCGCTTCGTATGCGTGGCCGATATGGGGTGGGCCATTAGGATAGGCGATGGCCGTCGTAACGTAAAAGCGCGGCTTGTCAGCCATCAAGCATAGGTATCAACCGCGCGATGCCTCGGCAAGCCATCCAAACACGTTGAACACCAATGGCTTGCGGTCGAGATTGAAGGTATCGACATCGCGTGCCGCCTGGTTGAATCGCTCCCAGATTCCGGCAATCCGATTGAGCAGCGCGGGATCCTGCCGCCCGGACGCGAGCCGGGCGGCAAGCCACGCGTTCACCGCGTCCACGAAGGCTGCGAGCGTAGCCGGATCGGTGCCATAGATCCGGTCGCCGATTGCATGCAGAGCGCGCGGATCGATGCCCGGCAGGGCATCGAGCAACGCCATGATGCGCTTGCGCAGGTCGAGAGCATCCGCATCGAGAAGCTCGACAGCGCGGCGCACACCGCCCTCGGACGCGGCTGCTGCCGAGATTACGCTTGGCTCTCCTGGGTCACGTCCAATGGACGCGGCGGCGGCGCGGGCAACATCGCGCGGCGCGAGCGGCCGCAGGCCAAGCACACGGCAACGGGAGCGGATGGTCGGCAGAACCCGCGCCGCGGAGTGGCTCACCAGGAGCAGCAGCGCTTGGCGTGGCGGCTCTTCCAGGATCTTGAGTAGCGCATTCGCACCGTACTTGTTCAATTCATCCACCACATCCACAATCGCGACCCGCCATCCTCCCTCTGCCGCGGTCGAGCCAAAAAATCCGATACTCCGGCGGACGTCATCGACTTGAATTTCCTGGTGGAGCTTCCCCGTTTTCTCGTTGATCGTGCGCTCGATCACCAGCAGATCGGGATGAGCTTGCGCTGCGATTCGACGAGCAACGGGATGTGCGCCATCCACCGCAAGCGATGTCGCGCGTGTTACCGCCGGCATGTTGCATGCGGGGTGTGCCAGAACGAACCGCGCCACCCGATATGCGAGGGTCGCCTTGCCGATTCCGGCCGGTCCCACGAGCAACCAGCCATGCGGCAGGCGGCCACTACGGTAGCTCTCCAGCAGGGCACTTTCCGCAGCAGCATGACCGTAGAGTACCGATGTCTCGCGCGGCGACAGCGGATCGGTATGCTCGTGACTCTCGGCGCCTTCGCTCATGAAACGGTCCGAGTGCTCAGAACCGGAGCGCCCGCAGGAGAGAGGCTCTCGCTCACCTCCTTCCAGATGCGCTCGGCGACGCTGGGCTTGGGCTCGGTCGCATCGATGATCACGCAGCGCGCCGGCTCGCAAGCTGCCAGCCGATGATAGCCTTCCCGCAGCTCCTCGTGGCTCGCCAGCGATTCTGCCTCGAACCGGTCCGGAGCTGCCTCCCCGCGCCGTTTATGCGCGCGTGCGAGCCCAATCTCCGCAGGCACGTCCATGATGAACGTAAGATCGGGTCTCAGGTCTCCCACAGTCACTCTTTCGAGCGCGCGAATGAATTTCGGGTCCACGCGGCCGAGGGTACCCTGATATACTCTGGTGGAATCGATAAAACGGTCGCAGACGACCCACGCTCCGCGCGCCAATGCAGGTTCTATGGTGCTGCGCACATGATCGTCGCGAGCGGCGGCGAACAGCAAAGCCTCGGTCTCGGCCCCGAGTGGCCGTGCCGCGCCTGATATCAGCACGTGCCGGATCGCTTCCGCGCCGGGCGAGCCACCCGGCTCGCGCGTGAGAACGACCTCAATTCCGAGCGCCTTGAGCCGATCTGCCAGCAAGGCGGAATGAGTCGACTTGCCGGTACCCTCGCCGCCTTCGAAGGTAATCAATCGGCCTCGCATGCTGGTCAACTGAGGTCCACGAAATCCGCCTCGGCACCGTCATCCGGAGCGTATCGCACAGGGCGCGCGATCAACGCGCCATCATAGCCGCTGGAGACCGGCGCGGAAGAAACCGAGTACAAGCTCCGTTGCGGCATCAAACGCGCGGCCCGGCATGGAGCCGGTGCTGACGCTCTCAGCCGCCTGCAAGGGCACTTCCAGCACGAGAAAATCTCCACGCCACACCTTGAGCATCCCGATCTGCTGCCCTTCCTGCACTGGCGCCGGTACCGGGCCGGAATACACGACGCGCCCAATGATTCTCTCGCGCGAGCCGCGCGGCACCATCAGCGTCACCTCTTTCGCCGCCTTGAGCGGCACGTGCCCTCTCGCCCCGCCGTAAAGCTTGGCGTACGCGATCTCCTGGCCGTCCGCAAACAGAAGGTTCGACTGGAAATTGTGAAATCCCCATTCCAACAGCTTCTTGCTCTCGTCCGCCCTCTCCTTCTCCGATTTGAGGCCGTTGACCACCACGATGAGACGCAATCCGTTCTGCACGGCTGATCCCACGAGTCCATATCCGGCTTCTTTGGTGAACCCGGTCTTGAGGCCGTCAGCGCCGATAGTCAACGCGAGCAAAGGATTGCGATTGAATTGGCGGATCTTGTTCCAGGTAAACTCCCGTTCGCCATAGTACTTGTAGTAGTCGGGATAGGTCTGGATGATGTGTCGCGCCAGCTTGGCGAGCTCCCGCGCCGTCATGAGCTGCTTCGGGTCGGGAAGTCCATTCGAATTGCCGAATGTGGACTTGGTCAGGCCCAGCTCGCGCGCACGCTTTGTCATCAACTCGGCGAACACCGACTCGTTTCCGGAAATCCCCTCTGCGAGCACGATGCATGCGTCGTTCGCGGATTGAATGATGACGCCATGCAGCAGGTTGTCCACCGATACCTTGTTGTGGATCGGGATGAACATGCTCGACGTGTGCGAAGGCGCTCCGCCCCGGCGCCAGGCATTGACGCTGACGATGAATTCCTGTTCCGGCTTGAGCTGCCCTTTCGCAAGCAGATTGAATACCACTTCCGCGGTCATCAGCTTGGAAAGGCTGGCGGGCGGAATGAGATCGTCAGCCGCCTTTTCAAACAATACGCTGCCGCTGTCCGCGTCGATCAGAATGGCGTGGGGGGCCGCGGTCTGGTAGCCGTCGGTCGATTTGGCGCCGGATATCGGATTGGGAGCAGCCCAGGCTGCCGCGACGCCGCACGCGAGGATTGTCGCGGCACCGAGTTTGCGCCACCGCAATCCGAACAAGCTGGTAAAACCCTTCATGCGAATACGTCCAAGTCCTTGGAACGTGCAGTGCTGTGCCGGGACGTGATTAACAAGCTCCGCGCCGGGAAATCAATGCTGGTTTTGCCCTTTCACGTTCACCTTGCCTACGCGCGTCCGAGCGCTGATCAGCCGTCGCCTCAATAGAGCCCCCGCCCGCTCATGAGGCCCACGAGCGGAGCGTCGTTGCGCGTGGGAGCGGGCGCGGAATAGCTCGTTCCGGAAAGCTCCATGCGAGGATCCGCGGAAGCCGATCTCACCATTGGTGATCGCGTGGACACCGCGACCTCGCTGCGCGATGCCTCCCGCCCGCGACGTTCAGAGGGCAACGCCATATCCGTGCTGCTGGGCGCCTCGGGCAGGAACGGCTTGGCCGAAGCGAGCATCACCTTGGACGGCGCAGGCGCCGGCGAACCCTCGCGCAAGGTTGCGAGCAGCAGCTTGTCGTCGCTGCCTTCGATCGGCGCGCGGCCGACAAATTCGACCCGGACATGCGCGAGACCGTGACCGTAAAAATTCAGCGCCTTCGCGGTCCCGATCGACAAGTCGATGATGCGGTTGCGCACATAAGGTCCGCGATCGTTGACGCGCACAATGATCGAGCGGCCGTTATCCAAATTGGTAACACGCGCATAGCTGGGCAGCGGCATGGTGGGATGGGCGGCCGATATGGCGTGCATGTCGTAGAGCTCGCCATTCGCTGTCTGCCTTCCATGGAAGTCGGGCCCATACCAGGAAGCAACGCCTTCGGCCCGATACGAGGGATTATCGCTCGGGAAATAGGTGCGCCCGTTGATGTTGTATGGTTTGCCCAACCGGTAGCTCCCCCCGCCCTTCGGGACTGGCTCCCCATCGGCGACCACACGGTCGCTGTATTTGGAGCCTGAGCAATGCGCCAGGGTCAGGCAGCCGATCGCCATGACAGCGATACGTGCCGCCGCGCCCAAGCCTGCGCGTGTAAAATTCGGCCCCATCCACTCCCCACACCACAACCCGCCAAAAGCAGGCTGCGGATCGGCCGCAGACCGGGTGGCCGCGACCGCTCCCCCTCCTGCTATTTCGCCGTCCGATCGCGGCAGGATTGGGGCTCGTTTGTGGTCTCGCCGGGGGAACTGGATGGTCTTACACTGGGACCGGCCAAATGCGGCTGCAAGCTCACCGTGGACCCTGCAACAGCTGGTAGAGACCCGGCAGAACCCTCGGGAGCGTTTCCGGCAGGTCCTCGGCTATGAGCCCCGCCCCCGCGGCGAGCGCGGCTTGGGCGTGCAGCCACACTGCTGCCGATCCCGCCTCGAAACCACCCATGCCTTGCGCAAGAAGGCCGGCGGCGAAGCCGGCAAGAACGTCGCCCGAACCGGCGGTTGCCAGCCACGCCGGCGCATTCTCGCAGACACTCGCTCGGCCGTCAGGAGCGGCGACCACGGTATCGGCTCCCTTGAGCAGGCACACGGCATTGGTTCTCGCCGCTGCCGCACGCGCTCTCGCAAGCTTTGACGGCGCGTTAGAAATATCCGCTATTCCACTGAAAACACGATTGAATTCACCCTCGTGCGGGGTGAGCAAGGTGATACCTTTGCGCGCTCTGATCGCCTCGATCAAGCTTTCCGGCCCTCTTTCCAGCTCCTGGGCAAAACTGGTGAGGGCATCGGCGTCGAGGACCACCGCGCGCTCTCCTGCCAGGGCGGCAAGGACCATATCGCGGGTGGGCTTTCCAACTCCCATCCCCGGCCCGAGCAGGACGACATTGCGGCGCGGATCGGCCAGGAATTCCGCCAACTCATGAGCGCCATCGACCGGTCGCACCATCACGGCAAGGTTCGCCGCCGCATTGACGACGAGCGCATCCCGCGGGCTCGCAATCGTAACGAGCCCTGCCCCAGCGCGCAGCGCTCCGCGCGCGGCAAGCCGCGCGGCACCGGTCGTGAACAGTCCGCCCGACGCGACGACGCAATGCCCACGGGTGTATTTGTGCCCCTCCGGCTGCGGCACGGGAAAGCTGTGGCACCAAAGCGCAGGCGAGTTGATCCAGGTCTGCGGCCTGATCCTCTCCAGGACAGGGTCGGCAATCCCGATCTGCGCGACGTGGATCGTTCCGCAATGCAGTCGGCCCGGCAGCAGCACGTGTCCCAGCTTGCGCCGGAAAAACGTGACCGTCGTTGATGCACGAACAGCGGTGCCCATGACCGCACCCGTCGTGCCGTTGATACCGCTCGGCAGATCGATCGCGTGTACGCAGGAAGCTTTGTTCATGGCCTCGATCATGACCCGTGGGCTTCCCTCTACGGGTCGGTCGAGGCCGGCCCCGAATAGCGCATCGATAACGACCTCCTCCGGCATCAGGCTTTGCGCCGTGGCCGGCTCGTAGGGTCCACTCCACCGCTGTGCCGCCTCCCGCGCATCGCCCCGCAACCGGCCGACGTCGCCAACGAGTACCACCCGCGCGCGGTATCCGCGTTCTCTGAGCAGGCGTCCTGCGACCAGCCCGTCCCCGCCATTGTTGCCCGGCCCAGCCACGACGGCGATGCGGGTACCAGGCGGATGGCGGCTCGATACGTGGTCGGCAACGGCGTGGCCGGCGTTCTCCATGAGCTCGATGCCGGCGATCCCGCCGGCGATCGTCAGCCGATCGGCTTCCGCCATTTCTTCGGTCGTCAGCAATTCGGTCGTCAGCAACCTCATGTCGTCGCTCGTTGTATCTTGACCTGATCGCAAATGCCGGCGCGACGCATCACGCATCTGATCATCGAATGGGCAGGCTGCTCAATTATCGTCCACCGGCCTTCTCGACCGCTTTCCGATCGGGTAGTAAGAACCTCGTCCGTCGCCGGTTTTTCCTGTGCCGGCGGATTTGGCATAGAGCCTGCTAAATAGAAGCGCGGCCGGTCCCTGCCACCACAACGCGCAGGAGGGCCAAGGGGGGAAGGGAACCCGATGAAGAAGATCGAGGCGGTTATCAAGCCATTCAAGCTCGACGAGGTGAAAGAGGCTTTGCAAGAGGTCGGACTACAAGGCATCACCGTAACGGAAGCCAAGGGCTTCGGACGGCAGAAAGGCCATACCGAGCTTTATCGCGGTGCCGAATACGTCGTGGACTTCCTCCCGAAGGTGAAGATCGAGATTGTGCTCGGCGACGACATGGTCGAGAAAGCGGTTGACGCGATCCGACGAGCCGCGCAAACCGGGCGCATCGGGGACGGAAAGATCTTCGTATCCAGCATCGAGGAAGCCATCCGGATTCGGACGGGAGAATCCGGCTTGGACGCGATCTGAACCGACGCGGCCGGGAGGTTTCCTTCCGCGGGATCTGTCCGGAGCTCCGGCTCCCACCCGCCTCGCCACCAGTCTCAGAACAAGGGGTATTCGTTCGATGACCACGCCCAAAGATGTGATGAAGTTGATCAAGGAGAATGACGTCAAATATGCCGACCTGCGTTTCACCGACCCGCGGGGCAAGTGGCAGCACGTCACCATGGACATCACCACCATCGACGAGGACACCTTCAGCGAAGGTGTCATGTTCGACGGCTCCTCGATCGCGGGCTGGAAGGCGATCCATGAGTCCGACATGCAGCTTATGCCCGACCCGGAGAGCGCGTGCATTGATCCTTTTTATGCCGAGACGACGCTGGTGTTGGTCTGCGACACGCTCGAGCCGCTCACGGGCGAGCCTTACAACCGCGACCCGCGCTCGATCGCCAAAAAGGCCGAGGGCCTGGTCAAGTCCATGGGCATAGGCGACACGGTGTTCTTCGGGCCGGAAGCCGAGTTCTTCATCTTCGACGACGTGAAATACGCCACCAGCCCCTACAACACCGGTTTCAAGCTCGACTCCGTGGAGTTCCCGACCAATACCGATACCGACTACGAAGGCGGCAATCTCGGCCATCATATCGGGACCAAGAAAGGCTACTTTCCGGTGCCGCCGCAGGACACCGCCCAGGACATGCGGTCGGAAATGCTGGGCGCCATGGCCCGCATGGGTGTCAAGGTCGAGAAGCATCACCACGAAGTGGGCTCGGCGCAGCATGAATTGGGCATGCGGTTTGGCCCGATGGTCCGCATGGCCGACCAGACCCAGATCTACAAATATTGCATCCAGCAGGTGGCCCAGATCTATGGGAAGACGGTGACCTTCATGCCGAAGCCGGTCTACGGCGACAACGGCTCCGGCATGCACGTTCATCAGTCCATCTGGAAAGGCGGCGAGCCGACCTTCGCCGGCAACAAATACGCTGACCTCTCGGAGATTGCGCTCAACTACATTGCCGGCGTCATCAAGCACGCGCGCAGCATCAACGCTTTCACCAATCCGACCACGAACTCCTACAAGCGGCTGGTGCCGGGCTTCGAAGCGCCGGTCCTCCTGGCCTATTCGGTGCGCAATCGCTCCGCCTCCTGCCGCATCCCGCTTGCATCCTCACCCAAGGGACGGCGTGTGGAGGTCCGCTTCCCCGACCCGCTCGCCAACCCCTATCTGGGTTTTGCAGCGATGCTGATGGCCGGGCTTGACGGTATCAAGAACAAGCTCAATCCGGGCGCTCCGATCGACAAGGATCTCTACGATCTGCCGCCCGCGGAGCTCAAGCAGATCCCGACCGTCTGCGGCTCGCTGCGCGAGGCGCTGGGATACCTGGACAAGGACCGAGAGTTCTTGAAAGCGGGCGGGGTGTTCGATGACGATTTCATCGACAGCTATATCGATCTGAAAATGACCGAGGTGATCCGGTTCGAGCACACTCCGCATCCGGTCGAGTTCGATATGTATTACAGCGCATA
>DATBYX010000005.1:0-3749 GCA_036513475.1 Xanthobacteraceae bacterium
GTGGCCGCCAGCGGCAAGGTCCCTCCGGTGAGCGCCTTCGAAACTGTCACGATATCGGGCACGATGCCGGCCGCTTGCGAGGCAAACAGAGTCCCGGTACGGCCGAAGCCGGTGAATATTTCATCGCATATCAGGAGCAGCTCGTGCCTGACCGCTGCCTCCAGCAGCAGCCCCAGCACCTGCGGGTCGTGAAATCGCATCCCGCCCGCACCTTGGACCAGCGGCTCGACTATGAGCCCGGCAAGCTCGTCCGCGTGCTCATCAAGGAAGCGGGCAAAATCGGCAGCTGTTTTCTCGTCGGTTGGAAGGTCAATGATTGTGTGCTCGGGCAGCAATGACGCAAACCGCTGGTGCATTCCCGTCCCCGGATCGCAGATCGACATCGCACCGGTCGTGTCGCCGTGATAGGCGCCCTTGAACGCCAGGAATTTTGCTCGCCCGGGATAACCGCGATTACGCCAGAACTGGATCGCCATCTTCATTGCGACCTCGACTGCAACCGAGCCCGATTCCGAAAAGAAGACGCGATCGAGATCGCCGGGCAGGAGCGCCGAGAGCCGGCGGGCGAGGGTAAGCGCCTGCTCGTGCACCAGCCCGCCAAACATCACATGCGGCATGATGGCGAGCTGACGCTCGACAGCGGCGCGGATATGAGGGTGATTGTAGCCATGACAGGCGGTCCACCAGGAGGCGATGCCGTCGATGAGCTCGCGACCATCAGCCAGCACGATGCGGCTGCCTTGCGTGCGCGCAACCGGCAGCGGTAGGCCCGCCGTCTTCATTTGCGCATAAGGCAACCAGACGTGACGCAGGCCGGCCTCATACCAGGCGGGCCTGCCATCAACCTCCGGTGACATTGAGCCCTTCCATTCCATATTCGCTGCCTTCATTCTGCCCGGGACGCTGCAGGGCTATTCGCATATGGACTCAATGTCGCAGCAAACTCCGCGATACCTCCCCCTGAAAGGGGGAGGTCGGCACCCCCCGACTTGTTCGGGAGGAGCCAGGTGGGGGTCGACTCGGGCCCGCGATGACCACCAAATTTGGCCGCCTAGTGCCGGACCCCCCCACCCGACAGTATTTGCTTCGAAGCGAAGCAAATGCTGACGACCTCCCCCTTGCAGGGGGAGGTATAAGCAGTTCCGACCAACATGCGCTCCCTTGATGAATTCGCAACCGCCAAGCTTGCAGAGCTCGAGCGCGACAGCCTACGCCGCGAGCTGGTCGAGACCGTGCGGGTTACCGGAATCTGGATGCTGCGCAATGGGCGTCGGCTGCTGTCTTTTTGCTGCAACGATTATCTCAATCTGACGCACCATCCGGCCGTGGTCGAGGCCGCAACCCAGGCTTTGCGTCTTTATGGAACGGGTGCCGGAGCATCGCGCCTGGTCACCGGCAACCATCCGCTCTATGCCGAGCTGGAGCATCGCCTGGCGCAGGTAAAGGAAGCGCAAGCCGCCTGCGTCTTCGGGTCCGGCTACCTTGCTAATTTGGGAATCATTCCGGCGCTCATCGGTCCTGAGGATCTCATCCTGATCGACGAGTTGGCCCATGCCTGCCTTTGGGGCGGGTCCAGACTCGCCCGCGCCGCTGTCGTTCCCTACCGCCATGCCGATCTGGGGCATGTTGAAGTGCTGCTCTCCGAGCTGCGAAAAAGGTACGACCGCGTGCTGATCGCCACGGATGGCGTGTTTTCGATGGATGGCGACATCGCTCCCCTGCACGGACTTGCGGCCTTGGCGCAGCATCATGATGCCTGGCTGTTGTCGGACGATGCCCATGGGCTCGGGATCGTGGGCGGAGGGCGCGGCTCCAGTTTCGTGCAAGGCAAGAAGGCCGACGTTCCCCTGCAGATGGGAACGCTTTCCAAGGCATTGGGCGCTTATGGCGGCTATATCTGCGCCTCCGCAACGGTCGTGGATCTCGTCCGGAACCGGGCGAGGACATTGATCTATTCGACGGGGTTGCCGCCGGCGGCAGTGGCTGCCGCGATCGCGGCGCTCGATCTGATCGAGCAGGAACCGGAATATGCCGCCCTGCCGCTTGCAAAGGCCAAGGCATTTGCCCGCAGCGCGCAGCTGCCCGAGCCGGAGAGTCCCATTGTCCCAGTTCTCCTCGGCGAAGCCGAAGCGGCGCTTGCGGCTTCGCAGTTGCTTGAAGAGAATGGGTTCCTGGTCACAGCCATTCGACCGCCGACGGTGCCGCAAGGCACCTCGCGGCTGCGTTTCACTTTCACCGCGCAACATCCGGACGAGGCAATCAATCGGCTTGCCGAGCTGGTACGCAGCCGCGTGCTCGTGCGCTCCGGTGCTCTCGCAATCCCCGCGCAATGAGAGCTGCTTTCATCACCGGCACCGGCACCGATATCGGCAAGACCTTTCTGGCGACAGCGTTGATCCGGCATCTGCGTAGCGCAGGTACGAAGGTCCACGCGATCAAACCCATCGTCACCGGGTTTGACGAGAACAGGTGGCAGAACAGCGATCCGGCCGCGCTGCTCGCGGCCCTTGGCCATCCCCTCTCCTTGCAGGAGATAGCAAAAATATCGCCGTGGCGATTTGTGGCACCGCTGGCACCTGACACGGCCGCCACGCAGGAAGGACGGAGCATCGCATTCGGTCATGTCGTCGAGTTCTGCCGAAAAACCCTCAGCGCCAATCCGGGCGTTGTTCTCGTCGAGGGCATCGGCGGGATCATGGTGCCTCTCGACGTACACCGTACTCTGCTTGATTTGATGTCCGTACTGCGCGTGCCGCTGATACTGGTGACCGGGAGCTATGTCGGTACCCTCAGTCATACATTGACGTCACTGGAAGTGCTGGCGCGGCGCAATCTGGACGTGGCGGGGGTGGTCGTAAGCGAGAGCCCCGGCAGTGCCGCCGCGCTGGAGGAGACGGTGGCCACGCTGCGACGGTTTGCGGACTCCATCGACGTGATTGGCATTCCCCGCCTTGGGGCCGACAGCTTCGATCACCCGGCGCTTGCTCGCGTTGCTGCGCTGATCTGAGGACCGCTGCTTACACCGGTGCTATCGCGTATGGACTCAGCGGCGCAGCAAGCGCCGCGATACCTCCCTCTGAAAGGGGGAGGTATCGGGGTCACGGCAGCAGAATGGTTGATCCCGTCGTTGCGCGGCCTTCGAGATCCCGGTGCGCTTTCTGCGCGTCCTTGAGCGGATATTTCTGGTTCACTGGAATCTTGACCGCTCCGCTGCCGACAACCTCGAAGAGCTCGCTCGCCATCTTGAGCAAATCCTCGCGTTTTGCGGCATAGGTATTGAGTGTCGGGCGGGTGGCGAACAGCGACCCTTTGGTCTGCAGAATATTGATGTTGAATGCCTCGATCTGCCCGGAGGCACTGCCGAAGCTCACGAACATGCCAAGCGGCTTGAGGCAGTCGAGCGAGGCCGGGAATGTTTCTTTGCCCACCCCGTCGTAGACGACCGCGCACATTTTTCCGCCGGTGATCTCCTTCACCTTCGCGGGAAAATCCTCGCTTCGGTAGAGGATGGTGTGGTGCGCTCCGTGCTTCCTGGCGAGCTCGGCCTTCTCCTTGGAGCCGACGGTCCCGATGACGTTGGCACCCAGATGGTTCGCCCACTGGCATGCAATCAGACCAATACCGCCCGCGGCGGCCTGGATGAGCACGTTGTCGCCCTTCTGCACCTTGTAGGTCTGCCGCACCAGGTATTGTACGGTCAGCCCCTTGAGCATCATGGCGGCAGCCTGCTCGTAGCTGATGTTGTCGGG
>DATBYX010000006.1:0-3063 GCA_036513475.1 Xanthobacteraceae bacterium
GGCATCGATGTGATCATAGCCGACGCCGAAGCTTGAAATAATTTCGAGGCGGGCAAAGCGGCTCATGAACGGCCCGTCGATGCGCTCGGAGGTGGCCGCCACCGCCATGCCGCGGATGCGCGGCGCCTGATCCGAGAAGAAGTTCTCGCGCGCGTTCGCGTCGGGCAGCTTGACCACATTGAATGTGGAATTGAGCCCCTTCGCGATGACCGGCTTCTCGGGCCCGATCAGCAGGACGTCGATCCTCTCAGCCGCCATGATGCAGCTCCTGAACGAACGAACTTACGCGTAGCCCGCATGAGCGCAGCGACATGCGGGTCATGCATCCGAGGCAGACCCCGGATCTCGCCTCCGCTCATCCGGGCTGCATGTCCACGCTTGGAGACGCTCATACCAGCATCGCCACGGGCTGCTCGACGATGCCCTTGAACACCGCGAGCAATTGCGCGCCGAGCGCACCATCAATCACGCGGTGATCGCAGGAGAGCGTCACCGACATCATGCTGGCAAAGGCAATGCTGCCGTCCGCATTCTCCACCGCCTGGCGCCGCGCAGCCCCGACCGCAAGAATGGTCGAGTGGGGCGGATTGATGATCGCCAAGAACTCGCGCACCCCGTACATGCCGAGATTGGTGATCGCGGAGACGCCGCCCTGATACTCGCTCGGCTCCAGCCGGCGGGCGCGGGCCCGCGCAGTGAAATCCTTCATCTCCTTCGAGATCTCCGACAGCGTCTTCACGTCGGCGCGCCGGATGACCGGCACGATAAGTCCGCCCTCGATCGCCACCGCAACTCCGACGTCGCAATGAGCAAATCGCAAAAAGCGATCCATGGCAAAGATAGAGTTGGCCGAGGGCACGCGCACCAGCGCCGCCGCCCAGGCCTTTATCAGGAGATCTGTCACGGAGAGCTTGAAAGCGGGATTGCCATCCGTGGCTTTTTGCGCGGAAGCATTTGCCGCCTCGCGCAGTTCCAGGAGCCGGCCGATCGCAATATCCGCTGTCAGATAGAAGTGCGGAATGGACTGTTTTGCCGCAACCATTCTCCGGGCGATGGTGTTGCGCATCCCGTCGAGAGGGAGCTCCTCGAATGCCACGCCGCGATAGATCGTTTTGATCTCCTCGGCGCTCGGTCCGGTGGCGGGAGCCGGCGCTGGTGACGCCGCCGCGGCGCTGGTGCGCGTGGTCTCGATATCGCGAGCGATGATGCGGCCATGCGGGCCCGATCCGCGCACCCGGGCAAGATCGATACCGCCTTCGACCGCGAGGCGGCGGGCAAGCGGCGTGACCACTGCTCCCCCGGCGAGCCTCGCCGGACCATAATTGCGCGCCGGCGTGCGCACCTCAAAGAATGGATCGAGCTTTACCGGACCAGCGGCTGTCGCGATTGACGCAGCAGCAACAGCATCAGCCTTCCGCGCAGTCGAGGCGTCCATCCCGGGGGCGGTTTGTGGCAGAGGGGAGGGGCGAGGGCGCGCGGCCTGAACAGCGCGCTCCGCTGCCAGCACTGCACCGTCCGAGATCACCGCCACCACGGCGCCGACCGGCGCGACCGCGCCCGCGGGCACGCGGATCTCTGTGAGCACCCCGGTCGTGGTCGAGGGCACCTCCATCGATACCTTGTCGGTCTCGATCTCAAAGAGATTATCGCCGGATACGATCGGGTCGCCGGCCAACTTGAACCATTGCGTGATCTTTCCCTCGGCAACGGTCTCGCCGAGTTGCGGCATCAGCACATCCATCGCGGCTTACCACGCGAGCGAAACGTACTGGGTTTCCATGAACTCCATGAGCCCCTCATGCGCGCCCTCGCGGCCGATGCCCGATTGCTTCATTCCGCCGAAGGGGGCGGCGGGATCGGATACGAGCCCGCGGTTGAGCCCGACCATGCCGAAATCGAGCTGCTCGGACACGCGCATGCCACGGCTGAGATCTTTGGTGTAGAGATAAGCAATCAGCCCATATTCGGTGTCGTTCGCGCGCCGGACCACCTCGTCATCCGACTTGAAAGTCTGGATGGCGGCAACGGGCCCGAAGATCTCTTCGTGCAGCAAGGTGGCACTGTCCGGCACCGCGTCGAGCACGGTTGGGGGATAGAAATGCCCCGGTCCCCCCGGCGTTTTTCCGCCGGTGAGAATCTTGGCGCCCTTCCCAACCGCATCGTCCACGAGCTCAACCACCTTCTTCTTGGCATCGGCATTGACCAGCGGCCCGACCGCAACGCCGTCGTCGAGACCGTTTCCCACCTTCAACGCCGCCATGCGGGCGGTGAGCTTCTGCGCGAATTCATCATGCACCTTCTCGTGCACATAAAAGCGATTGGCCGACGTGCAGGCTTCGCCCATGTTGCGCATCTTCGCGATCATCGCCCCTTCGATGGCGGCATCGATATCGGCGTCCTCGAACACTAGGAAGGGCGCGTTGCCGCCGAGCTCCATGGCCGGTTTGACCACCTGGTCGGCGGCCTCGTGCAGCAGCTTGCGGCCGACCTCGGTCGAGCCGGTGAAGGAGACGACCCGCACGCGCGAATCGTGCAGCATGGCGCTCACGACCTTGCCCGAGGAGCGCGACGGGATGACGTTGACGACGCCCGCGGGGACGCCCGCTTCCTCCATGATCGGCATCAGCGCCAGCATGGTGAGCGGCGTGTCGGATGCAGGCTTGAGCACGACCGGGCAGCCGGCCGCGAGCGCCGGGCCGATCTTGCGCGTCGCCATGGCGGCGGGGAAATTCCACGGCGTTACCAGCACCGCGATGCCGGCCGGCTTGTGATGAACGAAGATGCGGGCACCGGAAGCCGGGGCGCGCGATACCTCGCCGATGTTGCGCACCGCTTCTTCCGCGTACCAGCGGAAGAACTCGGCGGCATAGGCAACCTCGCCGCGCGAATCGGACAACGCCTTGCCGTTCTCGATGGTGATCAGCTTGGCGAGACGCTCGTGGTCGCGCATGATCAGTTCGTATGCCTTGCGCAGAATCTCGCCGCGTTCGCGCGGCTTCTTTGCCGCCCAGCCGGGAAATGCGGCGCTCGCCGCATCGAGCGCGGCTTTGGCGTCTTCGACGG
>DATBYX010000007.1:0-10386 GCA_036513475.1 Xanthobacteraceae bacterium
GTCCCATTCTGGCGGTGGACAATCTCGTCAAGCGGTTTGAAACCCCTGACGGGGTGCTCACGGCGGTGGACCATGTTTCGCTTGGAGTGGCGCCGGGCGAGTTTCTCGGAGTCATAGGCCCCTCGGGGTGCGGCAAGTCGACCCTGTTCAACGTGATCGGCGGCCTCCTTGATGGCTACGAGGGTACAGTTCAGGTGGCGGGCGAGCGGATGCACGGTCCGCATCCCTCGATCGGCATGATCTTTCAGGAGGAATCCACTTTTCCCTGGCGTAATGTGCTGGACAACGTGGCATTCCCGCTGGAAATTGCGGGAATGGCCAAGGCCGAGCGCTATGAGCGCGCCCGGCACTTCGTCAAGCTGGTCGGGCTCGATGGCTTCGAGCGACGTTACCCGGCGGAGCTTTCGGGCGGCATGCGCCAGCGCGTGTCCATGGCGCGCACGCTCGCAGCGCAACCCAAGATCCTGTTGATGGACGAGCCGTTCGCGTCCCTCGACGAGCAGACGCGGCTCCTGCTGGGCGACAAGGTCCTGCAGATCCAGCAGGAGCTCAAGCAGACCACGCTGCTCATCACCCACAATATCACCGAAGCGGTGCAGCTCTCCGATCGCGTCGTGGTGATGACCTATCGGCCCGGAAAGGTGAAGCGCATCGTCGATATTGCCTTGCCGCGGCCGCGCAGCTCGGAAATCGTTTCCAGCGAGGCATTCGGGCGCTACGTCGCCCAGATCTGGACTGATCTGCGCGAGGAAGCAAGCCGCGGGTTGCAGGAGCAGGAAAGCGAGAAGCTGCGCGAGGCCGAGGCGCGATGACCGCCGTTGCGCTGGCCAGGATGAGGTGCGCGCCCGCCGCGCTCGGGCTGTTTTCGTTCGTCGTGCTCATCGGGCTGGTAGAGCTTCTCATCCGCATCGGTCTGATCAACCGCTTCATCGTCCCGATGCCATCCGACATCATCGCTGCTTTCCCGCGGGTCGTTATCGAGGAGCACGTGCTGCAACGTTTCCTGCTCACAGCCAGCGAGGCATTCTCGGCAAGCATCCTGGTCACCATCTTCGGAGTAGCCGGCGGCGTCCTGCTGCATCGATATCGTTTGCTGCGGCTCGCTACCGAAACCTGGGTGGCGGCGGTCGCTGCGGCCCCTCTGGTGCTGATGTACCCGCTCTACCTTGTCATCTTCGGTCGCAGTGCGCTGACGATCGTCATGATGGGCTTCACCGCCGGGCTTGCACCTATCGTGCTCAAGACGCTCGAAGGCCTCTCCGGCACACGTCGGGTCTTGATCAACGTAGGTAGGAGCTTCAGTCTGACCGCCTCGCAGCAATTCTGGAAGATTCTGTTCCCGGCAGCGTTGCCAACTATTTTTGTCGGCCTGCGGTTAGGATTGATATTTTCTTTGATCAATATCGTCGGAGTGGAGTTCCTGATCAATTTCGGCGGTCTCGGACAGCTCATAAACGAGCTTGCCGAGCGCTATGATCTTCCAGGGACCTATGCCGCAATTTGCTTCGTGATCCTGGTAAGTATCTGCGTCTTCATCATCATGGAA
Organism: Xanthobacteraceae bacterium; assembly: GCA_036513475.1. Lineage (GTDB taxonomy): Bacteria > Pseudomonadota > Alphaproteobacteria > Rhizobiales > Xanthobacteraceae > VAZQ01. The sequence goes on from DATBYX010000007.1 coordinate 1,547, forward strand.
AGGCTTGAACGATGGCTCAGACCGGCCGATTGATCCTGCCGGCGTCAAGGCCGTTCAGCGTGCCGCTTCGACCGGTGACGACGCTTCGCATCCTGATCATCGCGGCGGTCCTGGTTGGTTGGGAAGCGCTCGCCGCGTCCGGTCTTCTCTACCGCGACGTCGTGCCTTCGCTCCTCGCCATCGGCAGGGCGCTCGTTGCGACCTTGCGGGACCCGGCATTCTATTTTCATCTCGGCACCACGGCTTACGAGATCGGCATTGCCATGCTGATCGGCGGCTTGAGCGGCCTTGCCGTCGGAATCGCGCTCGGTGGGAGTAAATTCCTGTCCCGCGCCTATGAGGCGTATCTCTATTATCTGGGACCATGTCCGAAGATCATCTTCTTTCCAATCATGATCATGTGGTTCGGCGTTGGCCCCGGATCGAAGATCGCCATGGGGGCGATTTCCTGCTTCTTTCCGGTGGCGCTGAATGCGGCGGGAGGAATGCGCGAGATCGACAAGGTACTTATTCGGGTGGGCAGGAGCTTCCGCGCCAGTACCTGGCAAATGATGAGCAAGATTTATCTGCCGGCGATGCGGCATCCCGTGATCAATGGCGTGCGGCTGGGGCTCGGGGTGGCGCTGATCGGCACGTTGCTCGCGGAAACCAAGTTGTCCAACCGCGGTATCGGGTTTCTGGTGATTCAAGCCTATAGCATTTTCAACATGCCGCAAATGTACGCGCTGCTCATCATCCTGTTCGTGATCTCCATCGGTGCCAATTCGCTGATTGGTCGCATTGGTCGGCTCGACAGCATCAAACGAAATTGATCCATGAAGCTCCACTTCGCCTACGGCTCCAATATGAGCCGCTCCCACATGGCGGCGCGCTGCCCGCAAGCGCTTGCGCTGGGCACAGCGGTGCTTGCGGGCTGGCGGTTCGTGGTCGGCATGGATGGTTACGCATCGATCGTGCAGGAGCGCGGGAGCCAGGTGCGCGGCGTTCTCTGGCGCTTGAGTCCCCGCGATCTCGCCGCGCTTAACGCCTACGAGAACGTTCAGGGAGGGCTCTATCGCATGCGCACGCTGCCGGTGCGCTGGCAACACGCCCGCAACGCGATCGCCGAACCTGCGACGATTCAGCCCCTGCATGGGCGGCGTCCTGTTGTCGCCCTCGTCTATATCGGCTGCCGGGGCGGCACCGGCACGCCGCGTCCCGGGTACATGGAGCTCGTCCTCGACGCCGCTCGCGAGTGGGATCTGCCGCAAAGCTACGTGCGAGCACTCGCGCGCTGGACGCCCTCGCGCTGGCACGGTGCCTTCGCGCCCGAACCCGGGCAGGCCGCATGAGGATCGTCCGGCACGTGACCCTTCGCGGGCAGGTGCAGGGCGTAGGCTTCCGTTACTTTGTGGTGCAGCGCGTCCTCGACATCCTCGACCGCAACCTCGGCCTGGAAGGCTGGGTGCGCAACCGAAGCGACGGCAGCGTGGAAGCGCTGTTCGCTGGAGAACCCGATGTGGTCGCCGAAATCATCGAGGCCTGCCGCAAAGGTCCGACCGGCGCACGCGTTGAGGCGGTCGAGGAGCGCCAAGGCGATCCCGCGCAGATTAAGCTGCGGCTCCCCGGCCAGCCCTTCTCCCTTCTCGCTACGGCCTGAATCCTGGGTGCAAGCTGCCCTTTCGTAGGGGCGGCCCCGCCGCCGAGAGCTTTGCGGCAAGACTCGGCCCGAAATCTCGGGCTCAATCAATTCCTTGGTAAGGTTTCCACAGTATTGTGCACCTCGATCTCCTCCCCGTTGCTGAACGGGCTGGCGGCTCCCGTCGCGGTCCAACGACCAACTCGCCGCGTTGGGGGCCGCCTCATTTCACACAGCTTCGCCGGGCAACGCTTGGATCGTCTTCGGATCCGCAGCGCAGAAGCGCGGCGACGCAATGCCCCCTATGCAAAAGCTGCTGACATCCAGCGCGCAAAAGCTCTGGCGTTGTTCAGCCGCCGGCCTTACCAACGTAACGCGCCCACTGGGGGCGAAGCCAGCGCGGATTGCGCGCGGCAGAACCGGAACCGTTTAAAGCACTGGCGCTGGGAGTTCCCCCACACGCCGGCTATTCGCGGGAGGGATTGCATGCTGACACTCTACTTTGCGCCGGGTGCGTGCTCGATGGCTGCGCATATCGTCCTGGAAGAGAGTGGGGAGAAATACGAACCGAAGAAAGTAGATCTCGCCGGCGGCGAGCAGCGCGGCGAGGCCTACCTCAAGATCAATCCGCAAGGACGCGTGCCCGCACTGCGCCTCGACAATGGCGAGTGTCTCTCGGAGAACACCGCCATCCTGCCGTATCTCGGCAAGCGGTTCGGGCTTTGGCCCAGTGATCCAATTGCTGAGGCCAAAGCCCTCTCGCTCATCGGGTTCTTTGCTGCCAGCGTGCATCCCGCGCACGCCCATATCGGCCGACCCGAGCGGTATGCGACCGATCCTTCCGCGTATCCCACGCTGCAGGAAGCCGGCCGCAAAGCCTTCCACGGCTATCTCAAGCAGATCGACGGGATGCTGGCGGCACGCCCGTGGCTCGCAGACAAGTACAGTGTGCTCGATCCCTATGGTTTTGTCTTCTACACCTGGGGCGTGCGCCGCGAGCTCCCCATGCAGGAGCTCAAGAGCTACTCCTCCTTCAAGGACCGCATGCTGGAGCGGCCGGCGGTGCGCCGCGTGGTCGAGGATGAGAAGATCAAGGTCTGAGACTCATGGCCAAAATCACGCGCATCAATCCTGACGGGCTCTCGAAGCCGCTGGCCAACTACTCCCATGTCGTTACCGCCGAGGGCGCGCAGAAGCTCGTGTTCTGCGCTGGTCAGGTCGCGGCGGATGCCGACGGCAATGTACTGCCGCCGGACGATTTCGATGCCCAGGCCAAAATGGTCATGGAGAATCTGACGAGAGCGCTCGCAGCAGGCGGCGCAAAAATCTCGGACGTGACCAAGATCACCATCTACATCTGCAATCCCCACGACGTGCCGAAAGCGCGCAAGATCCTGGCGATGCATTTCGCCGGCAATCCGCCCGGCAGCACGCTGTGCATCCTGCGCGGGCTCGCGAACCCCAATTTCCTTCTTGAGATCGAGGCGATCGCGGCGGTGTAGGTTGGAACTTCGGCCTATCACGAAGGTTGCACTCGGAGAAATGGCCGAGGGCAAGGCGATGTACCTGTTGGAGACTCTGAAGAAGACCTTCGAAATGATGACCGGAGCAGGACGTCCGTCCCATACGTCGCTCGAGGCGAGCGTTGCGCCGCGCACGCCGCACACGACCATGTTCCGGGATGACGGCATCATCCCGAACAATCCAAAGCTGCCCTTCATCCATTATCTCGGCGCCGTCGCCCTGCCGGAGCGAGGCGATCCCGCGGCGGTGTTTGAGGAGCTGTTCGAGCGAAATGGCTGGGGTGATTCCTGGCGTAACGGCATCTATGATTACGTCCATTATCACTCCGGCACGCACGAAGTGCTCGGCGTTGCGCGCGGGCACGCGCGCGTGCGCTTCGGCGGCAACAGCGGCAAGGTTGTGGATTTACGGGCGGGAGACGTCGTCGTTCTTCCGGCCGGGACCGGTCATCAAAGCCTCGATGCAAGCAAGGACCTGCTGGTCATCGGCGCCTATCCACGGAACGGCAAATACGACGAATGCAGGGGCTCGCGGCAAGAACACGAGCGCGCCCTCGAGAGCATTCCGAAAGTGCCTCTGCCGGCGAAGGACCCGGTATACGGTGCCGATGGCCCTCTCAGGGACGCCTGGAAGGGCTGAGGGCTTCCTGATGTGGCCCGGTGTCGCTTTCGCCCCGTTGGAGCTACGACGGTCACCTGTTCTCACCGCGCCTCCGAGGCAGTTGGCCCGGGAAAAAGCTCTGAGCTGCGCCCGGTTATCCAGTACACCGCAAGCCCGACCCACTCGCGCATCGCGGTATCAGCACGCCGCAATCCGTCTCCCACGGTCGGAAATGGCCGCAACGCATCGTCCATTCCGCGCGTGCGCCAATCGACGGGGCAGGGCTCAACTGCAAAGCCGACCTTGCGAAAGACACCCATGGCTCGCGGCAAATGATATGCCGAGGTGACAAGCAGCCAGCGCTCCCCCGGCTTCGGCTGCGCGATCTGCTTGGAGTAGAGCGCATTCTCGATGGTGTTGCGGGACCGATCCTCCAGCAGGATGCGGTCGCGCGCAATCCCGAGACCTTCGAGTTCGCGCTGTGCGAATGGCGCCTCGCTGCCTTCGTCATGCATGAGCGCACCCGTCCCGCCCGAGAACAGGACGCGCGCATTGGGGTACCGCCGTGCCAGCTCGGCAGCAACCGTGAGCCGTTCGGCTGACTCGTTGAGCGCAACCTCGTTGCGGGCGAGCGATACGTCGGGCGAGATGGCACCGCCGAGCACAAGGATGCCGTCGGGTGGCCCGCGCGATTCGTCCCAGGGCGGGAAGCGCTGCTCCAGCGGGATGATCAGGGCATTGCCAATCGGGGAAAGGCCGAGCACCGCCAGGGCGACAAAGCTTGTCCCAACCAGCCAGCGACCTGCGCGCGCCCAGCGGGTCGCCAGCAGCACGAGACCCGCAATCCCGAAGGCAACAACGAGGTTCGACGGATTTGCGAAGAACCCGAGGACCTTCGAAAGCGTAAAGAACATCTCCGTGCTTGCGGCCTGGCTCAGCGCGTACGCTTCGAATCCTCGTAGCGCTTCTTCGTCTCCTCGTTCATGGGGTAGAGACCGGGAAGGTTAGCGCCGTGCTCGACCTCGCGCACGATCCACGTCTCCATGCGCTCATGCTCGTTCCCCTCTTCGGCAACAAAGCCGAGGAGATTCTGTGGGATCACAACGGCGCCGTCCTCGTCGCATACGATGACGTCGCCTGGGAAGACCGCGCAGCCGCCGCAGCCGATCGGCTCCTGCCAGCCGACGAAAGTGAGCCCGTTGACAGAGGCCGGTGCTGCCACTCCCGCGCACCAGACCGGCAATTGTGAGGCCAGCACGCCGGCTTTGTCGCGCACGGCGCCGTCGGTCACCAGCGCCGCGACTTTGCGCTTGACCATGCGCATGGTGAGAATATCGCCGAAGATCCCGGCTGAGACGATCCCCATCGCGTCGGCCACGGCGATGCAGCCCTCCGGCATCTCCTCGATTGCGCTGCGGGTGGAGACGGGCTTCGCCCAGCTTTCCGGTGTGGCGAGATCCTCGCGCGCGGGCACAAAGCGCAGCGTGAAGGCAGGGCCGACGAGCCGCGTGCCGTGAGCGGCCAGTGGCTTCGGACCGTTCATCCAACAGCGCCTTATGCCTTTCTTGAGCAGCATCGTGGTGATGGTTGCTGTCGTGATGCCGCGCAGGAGCTCATAGTCGGCCGAACTCATGACAACTCCCTCCAGGTATGATGCTCAAGCCGGCGCGAGGCCGAGGGCGATGATCGCGCCGCTGCAGCCAGGCAACGAACGGGATGGAGAGCAGCACCATCCAGGCCTTGCCCACGATCTGGCCTGGCAGGAACTCCAGCGAACCGAATGCCAGCCAGAGGAAGACGACAGAGTCGACCACAAGACCAGCCGTGCTGGAAGCGAACACGGCGAGCACAAGCCTGCGCCGCGCAAGCGGCGTGTAGATCCCGAGATCGGCCATCTCGGACAGGAGGAAAGCGGCCGCAGAGGCGAGGACGAGCGAGGGAGGGGCCAGCAGCGCCGATATCAACGAGCCTGCAAGAATCGCAGCCGCCGCAACCTGGATGCCCAGCCTGCGTTGCACCAGGTCGCGCAGGACGAGTGCAAGCCCGATCATGGTGACGCCCGATGGGGCCATGAACCCCGGCGCCACAGGCACGAGACAAGGTCCATCCGGAACACAACATGTGCCGGCATGACCAATGAGCCAGTTTGCAGCCGGAATGGTCAGCGCGAACAGGAGGAGAAACACTATGCCCTCCCGCAGGCGCTGTGCCTCTCTTTCGCGGCCGACTGCCGTGCAGCCTTCCATCTTGCAAACCCATCGGAGCGCAACTTGCACGCCGGACATTGTCCGCAGCCGTAGCCCCAGTCGTGGCGAACCGAACGGTCGCCGAGATAGCAGCTGTGGGTTTCCTCGACCAGAAGAGCCACGAGCCCCTGACTGCCGAGCTCGTGCGCAAGGTCGAATGTTGCCGCCTTGTCGATCCACATCAGCGGCGCATGGATCACGAAGCGCCGCTCCATCCCGAGATTGAGCGCAAGCTGCATGGCTTTGATCGTGTCGTCGCGGCAATCCGGATACCCCGAATAGTCGGTCTCGCACATGCCTGCCACGAGATGCTTGACTCCACGGCGGTAGGCGAGAGCGCCGGCCAGCGTGAAGAACACGAGATTGCGCCCGGGCACGAACGTAGTGGGAAGTCCGCTCTCGCCCATTGCGATCGCGACGTTGCGGGTGAGGGCGCTTTCCGAGAGGGCCGCGAGCGCGGGGATCTCGACCATGTGATCCTCACCCAGACGAGTTGCCCATGGCGCGCGCATCGCGCTGATGCGCACGCGCCCGCGGACGTCGAGCTCCACCCGATGACGCTGGCCGTAATCGAAACCGATGGTCTCTACCCGCTCGAATCGATGGAGTGTCCAGACAGACCGTCGAATCCTGCCCTCCGGAAAAGAGCACAATCGCCGCGTTCGGATCCGTGGAATTCATCGCAGGTCAAGGCGAGGCAGGGGCGTCACAGCCGCATCGCGCCGGCGCGCCTAGTCCCATTTCGGGGATCCGGAAAAGGCAAAGTCGACGACGCGGCCGCCGCGGTCAGCGAGTGAGGCGATCTGCGCCATCTCTTGCTGCGAGAGCTCGAAGTCGAAGATCGCGAAGTTCTCCGCTAGGCGCTCGCTGCGGCTGGTGCGCGGAATGACGGCAATCCCCTGCTGCACCAGGAACCGCAGACTCACCTGAGCCGCCGTCTTGTCATGCGCCTTGCCGATACGCGCGAGCAGTGCGTTCCCCGCTGCGCCGCCGCGCGCAATCGGGCTGTAGGCTACCACGGCCATGCCGTGGCGCCGGCATGCCGCTACGACCTTCGACTGATCGAGAAAGGGATGCATCTCGATCTGGTTGCAGACGAGCGGCTCATCGGCACTTGCCACCGCTTCGTCGAGCAAGGCTACGGTGAAATTGGAGACGCCGATGCTGCGCGCAAGCCCCATGCGCTTGACCTTGCACAGCGCGCCAAGCGTCTCACGCAGCGGGATTTGCGGGTTCGGCCAATGCAGCAGCAGAAGATCGACTTCGGAAAGTCTTAACCGCGACAGGCTCTCCTTTGCCGCACGCTCGAGATCCCGTGCGGCGAAATGCGACGGCCAGACCTTGGTCGTAATGAAGACTTCGGCGCGCCCGAGGTCGCAAGCGCGCACGCCTTCGCCGACCTCCCGCTCATTGTCGTACATTTCAGCAGTATCGATGTGGCGGTAGCCCAGACGCAACGCCTGCTCGACCATACGCGCGCACGTGCGCCCGCGCAGATCCCAGGTGCCGAGCCCGATAATGGGGATGCCGCCGATGTCGGTGCCGGGTATTGAAACCAAAGTGTTCACTCGTGGGGCCGCATTGGATTTGACACTGCGCAACGCGGGAGGCCGGAGATTAGAATCATTCAATTCATTCAACAATGCTATTGCATGGCTGCTCTCGAACCCATTGATAACGACGGTGATTGTGATCCCCCCGCGTGCCTTTGCCTGCGCACTGGTGCTTGCCGCATTTTTTGCGCCAGGTGCTACGCTTGCGCAGGAGTTCAACTTGGTCATCCGGAACCATAAATTCGAGCCGGAAGAAATTCGCGTGCCTGCCGGCAAGCGCGTTTCCGTGTACGTCACCAACGAGGATGCAACGCCGGAGGAGTTCGACAGTCCCGCGCTCAAGGTGGAGAAGGTGATTCCGGCTAAGTCAAAGGGCTTGGTTCGCATCGGACCGCTCTCGCCTGGCCGTTATGAATTCATCGGCGAGTTCCATGCAGATACCGCCAAAGGCGTCGTAATCGCGGAATAACCACATGCTGGGCGCGCTCATCATCGTGTTCCGGGAGGTGATCGAAGCCGGTCTGATCATCGGCATCGTGCTTGCGATGACGCGCGGGGTGCCTGGACGGGGACAATGGGTGGCCGGCGGGGTGATCGCGGCGGTACTTGGCGCCGCGATGCTTGCCATTTTCGCCCAGAGCATTGCGGATGCCTTCGAGGGCTCCGGGCAGGAAATGTTCAATGCGAGCGTGCTCGGCGTCGCCGTGCTCATGCTGATGTGGCACAATGCCTGGATGGCCTCCCACGGCCAGGACATGGCAAACTCCATGGCGGCAGTGGGCAAGGCGGTCAGCAGCGGGCAGCGGCCATTGGCGGCACTTGCCATTGTGGTTGGGCTTGCCACGCTGCGCGAGGGCTCCGAAGTCGTCCTCTTTCTCTACGGAATTGTCGCCGCCGGCGCGTCGGCATCCTCGTTGTTGACCGGTGGGGCGCTGGGGCTTGCGGCCGGGGCGGCATTCACCGTGCTCACCTACTACGGGCTGCTTGCCATTCCCTCACGCTATATCTTCGCAGTGACTACCGCGCTGATTGCGCTGTTGGCGGCCGGTATGGCGGCGCAGGCCGCACAATTCCTCGATGCGGCCGGGCTGATCAACGTTCTGGGCGAGCGCCTCTGGGACAGCTCCGCATGGCTGCCGCAGGACAGCATAGTGGGCCGGCTGCTGCATACTCTGGTGGGCTACACCGATCGGCCGACCGAGTTGCAGTTGATCACCTATCTCGCAACGCTGGCCGTCATGGTGGCCCTGACGCGTTTTGCGGGGTCTAAGCGCACCGCTCGCGCAGCCGCTTTGACGA
>DATBYX010000008.1:0-5343 GCA_036513475.1 Xanthobacteraceae bacterium
CGCCCAGTCCTTGCATCGTAGTCATAACGCGATCACCAATGCGAAACTCTGAAACATCGGCACCAATTTCCACTACCTCTCCAACCGCCTCAATTCCCGGGATATAAGGAAATGGATTGGGCCAGAGGATCGGCCAGTTGCCCGCTCTGATCTCGAGATCGGAAATGATTTACGGCGGAGGCAATGCTACGGATTCGTATTTCGTCCGGCCGGAGAGCGGCAAACGGTACTGTTTCGAGGCGAAGCACGTCAGGTTCACCGTATTTGCTGCATGACGATGGCAGCGCCCTCCCTGTTGCGATTATCAGCTGACATCGTAGCCCCGATTTCGGTCTGGTCGGCTCCTTATTGGTGGACAGAACCGGGCGGCTCAGAACAGAGTGCTGATGCTGCCGATGCCGAAAGCGCTACAGGCGAGCCTAGTGGCGCTATTGTACAGGCACGACAAAGGACATGAGCGGCTTTCCCACGACAGCCTTGCCGCGGGTACGGGTAAACTGACGCAGCCACGCCTGGTCGTCGAGCGTGGGCGGTGCAAGATGCGAGAGAACCAAAAGCTTCACGTCAGCAGCGTCGGCGATCGAGCCGAGGTCGTGGGCGCCGGTATGGGCCTCGAGCAGGTGACGGAGCTTCGCGTCTTGCGCGGGCGTTCGCTGTGCGGGGAAGAGGCTTCGAGCCCAGTCCAGGTCAATCGCCTCGTGGATGAGTATGTCCGCGCCCTTTGCAAGCTCGATGAGATTCGCGTTGCGATTGGTGTCCCCGGAGATAACCACAGCACCGGCAGGCGTGTCGAAGCGAAATGCGAAGACCGGAAAGATCGGCGCATGATCGACGAGAATCGCGGAAACCGTAACGCAGGCCTTCGCATCCAGCTTGGAAAGCGCCGCGCCAGAGTTCGCGCCGCACGCCATGCCACATGGCCACACAGAGATCAGCGTAATTCTCATATAATCTTATTCGGGCGCCCGCTTCATGAGCATGAGCTCCATCTCGCGAATATGCACCGCTTCCGCGGCGACCATTCGCTGCGCATATTCCTCCAGCACAATCGATTTGTCCTTTATCATCGCGAGCAGGTCACGATAGAGCTGGACGCCAGCCTCTTCGCGCTCGACCGATTCGGTGATGATCTCGTCGATAGTGTTATGGCGCGTCGTCGGCAGCTGCGCGATGCCAAGAGCCGGCCTACGGTGCAGCCGCATGATCATCTCGCCCGCTTCCTGCGCGTGCGCCAGCGATTCGGTAGCGTTGTCGCGTAGCCAGGAGGTGATCGGAATGCGCGCGTGGCCGTATATCATAAATGAGTAATGCGTGTAGTAGATGATGCCCGCAAGTTCCATTTGCAGAATACGGTCAAGTTGCTCAGTCACGCGGTCAACATCGAAATTAAACTTCGGCGCCATGTGATTCCTTCCTCATCGGGGCGTGATCTGTGCTCCACACGCGTTTCTATCTAGACGCATGGTGACTCCCCGGTTCTGAATTTTACGCAGGTGCTGTGTTAGTTCGCCATAAGGCCCGCTTAGGGCTTTGTGGTCTGCAGCTACACCAGCCCCGTTTACTTGAAAGCCCTTCTGCGCGAGACGGAACATGATGGTGAGCCCGACAATTCAGTATCGGAAGATGGTCGCCATGATCGAGTCCTCGGTGTAGCTACCCGATCGTGCTATTCTGAACCGGCGATCTTCAACCTTACTGGTGCAAGGCCATCGATCTCGCCAACGATGCTGTCGCCCGGCAGCACCGGACCGACACCGGCGGGCGTGCCGGTGTAGATGACGTCGCCTGGTACGAGGTGGTAGAAACGCGACAAGTGACTGATCAGCTCCGGCACGCTCCAAACGAGGTCTGAGAGCTTCGCGTCCTGCTTGATGCTATCCCCGACCGTGAGCGAGATGCGCTGTGGCCCGATCACCGCGAATTTTTCCTTCGGCGTGATCGCTGCAATAATGGCCGACTGCTCAAACGCCTTGCCGAGATCCCACGGCCGAGACTTCTCGCGGGCAGCCATTTGGAGGTCGCGGCGCGTCATGTCCAGGCCGCATGCAAAGCCGTAAGCGGAGCGCATGGCATCGTTCGTAGAGACTCGGAACGCCGGCGCACCAATTGCGACCACGAGTTCCATCTCGTAATGATAGTTCTTGGTCTCCGGCGGATAAGGGATGGTCGCGCCCGAGAGGACGAGGGCCGTGGCCGGCTTCAGGAAATACCAGGGCGCCTCGCGATCGACCTCATGTCCCATTTCCTTGGCATGCTCGGCGTAATTACGACCGACACAGAAAATGCGATGGACCGGGTACTGGCGTTTCTCTCCCGCAATGGGTACCGTCGGCGTCGGTGGTGGCGTGAAAACGAGTTCGGCGGCGTGAGCAGTCGTCATCGCGCGCGCTCCTCGTAATAGCCGATCTTCTCCTGCAACGGAGCATCATGAATGCGCACCAGGAAAGCAGGCATGTCACCTGTCGCGCTGTGTTCGATTTCGGCAAACACCGGCACCGAGAAGGTGTCCTTGGGGCCCCACGCGTGGCGTTGCCCATTGACGGTCGATGTTCCCCGACCGCTGACGACGTGGAAAACCGCGCTGGCCGACCGTAACGGTGGTTTACTCGTTTCTTCAGGCCGCAGCATCATCGCAGTGAAACCCATGGTGCGTAGGCAAGCCTCCCCGGTCTCCGGATTGATGTAATCGAGCTCGGCCGGTTCACCGCCGTTATGCTCTGCGAGCTGGCGCAATGCTCTCTCCGTGCGCTCCCACGGGTAGCGCATCAGCGGATAGGCTGAGGGAGGCTCACGGTCGCGTCGGCGCACGGGCGCGAGCCCGGCAGCCCGATATTCCACCTCCGACGTATCGGGTCGATTGCGCGGGGTTTGCAGAGGCGCCTCGATCGCATAGGAGCCTTCAAGGTAAAAGAGAAGCGGTAGATCGAGCGCATCGAGCCAGATTACGGGCTCTTTGCCCTGGTGGCCGTGGTCGTGCCAGCACCCGCCGGGGGTGAGGATCAGATCACCAGGTTTCATGGGCAGCTTCTCGCCATCGACTACGGTGTAGGCGCCTTCGCCTTCAACGACGATGCGCGCAGCGCTCGGCGTGTGCTTGTGCGCAGGCGCCGTCTCCCCAGGCAGGAGCAGCTGTAAGCCGATATAGATGGTCGACGTTGCCTGCATTGCATCGACACCGCGGCCCGGGTCGGCTAGAAAAAGGACGCGTCGCTCAGCCTTTTCAACCGGCGTCAGCTCGCCGGCACGCATGAGCAGCGGCCGAACCTCCGAGAATGCCCAGAGATGCGATCTGGTCAGAGGCTGTGGCGCATCGTGTGGCAATGCATTGCGAAGCTGGGGCCATAGCGGCCCAACGCCCGCGCGTTCCATAGCGTCGCGATAGTCCGGCGGAAGTTCCTCCAGCGTTCCCAGTTGTAACGACATCCGCTAGCCTCCTCATTCAAATTCGCGGCAATCGGGCCACCTTGATGGTCGGGCATATTGGCTCGCGCGGCCAGCACTATGCCGGGCGTTGTTTCTATGCCTCGCGTTCCAGCGTGCGGGGCAGGTCATGCTCTGCGCAGAAACAAGTGGAAGAGCATCGCGCATCATCGGACCCACTCGGACTGCATACTTACGATAGACGAACCGGGCAGTTCTTCGATTGATACCGCCGTTCCGGCGCGCCGGAGATCGGGAGCGGCGAGCGGTTACTCGACCTCGACGTACACGACCCCGTCCTCAACCTTGGTAGGGTACTTACGAACCGGCTCAGTGACGGGCTCCCCAGCCGGCTCGCCGGTTCGCACGTCAAACAACCCCTGATGAAGCGGGCATTCGATGAGATGGCCATCCAAAAAGCCTTCGGAAAGACTTGCCTGGCCGTGCGTGCAGATGTCGGAAGAGGCGAAATACTCTCCCTCAACCACGTAGATCGCTACTCTTTGACCATTCGCCACCGCGCCCGCTACCCCATAAGGCTCCAGGGCCGCTACATCGACCGCTTTCACCCACGGCATGTTGTCCTCACGGCGGATAGATCAGGCTGTTCGGAACCATCTCAGAGTCGAAGGCGACAATCCGCTCTCGAAAGCGAAGCCGGCCTTCATTCTCGACCACCAGGTCGTGGCACACCCCCGCGAGCACAATGTCCGAAGGCTTGTCGATCAGGGTCTGCACCATCAAAAGGTTGTGGCGGACCCGTAGCCCTTCAGGGCCTTGCTGCTTCACGCGCAGGGGACCAGGAAACCGCCGGTAGTATCGAGGTGCATACATTTGGGTTTTGAGCAGACCGGTGACGCGGTCCTGCAGCATGCCGCGACTCTCAGCCTGCATGGTGCAGAGCGTATAGCCACGCTCGAAATTCTCACGAGGAATGACGCGATACAGACAGTCCTCGGTGAAAAAACTTGGCCACTCTTCCAAGCGCACATCATCGAGCGTCTCGTAATAATCGTCGTAAAAGTCTCGTAGCCGCGCGATCAGATCCTCATGATGGATTGTCGGCCGTTCGATCTCACGAAGTGGCGTGCTCATAGCCCATCACCTCCCTCCAATATTTGTACATTCCGCGGATTGCGGTTTCCGTGACCATGTGGTCCGTTGGTGCAATCTCGCGACCACCCATCATCACCAGTGCGGAGCTGTCTGGCGCATTCTGAAATCCCTGTTGGCTCATCTCGATGATCTCGCCATCGTCAGCAGAGACGAAGCCGGCGGGGCCGAATAGATTGGCTTGCCGAGTCCGCCGCACCTTCATTTCAGGGGTATCGTTGGCATAGCACCAATGGGTCCAGTGAAAATCGAACCCGCCAGGCCCCTTCGGCACAATCTGGCGGGTCGTAAGCGAGTTAACTTGCTGCTGGAGGATCACACTCGGAAAAACGGTGATCATGCCGACCGTTTCTTCCCCCGGAAACTCCTGAACGACGTCGAGGATTCGTGGGTCAGCGAGCTTAAGCTCGCTCTGGAAATTGCGCATGTCCGAGGTCACTTCGTTCTTCACCTGCTCTCCCTTGCGGCTGATGAGAATTCCGTGCCTCCCGGTGTCATCGATGTCGACCGCCGACTTTTGATCGGCACGGAACAGCCCGAAAGTGACAAAAAATACATGCAGCAAGCTGGCATGGTATGGGTCTTTGATGTTTTCCATCATCAGCTTCCAGTTTCCAGGGATATGCTGACGATTGTACCCGAGGACCTGTAGCTCCCGACCGCTATAGACGCGGGTGTAGTGCTTCCAGAACCGCTCTCCCAGGTATTCGCGGAAAGGAGGCGTCTCTTCGGAAAAGGTCGCCCAGACGAGCCCGTTCACAACCTCCGAGCGGAGCCGACGAAGCCCGTGATTTTTTGGATCGAAATCCG
>DATBYX010000009.1:0-2725 GCA_036513475.1 Xanthobacteraceae bacterium
CGCTGTGTACGCTTCGTGTTCGGCATTGCTGCCGCCTCACGCAACACTCGCTTCCAGGCGGCTTGCTGGGCCTTACCTGGGCCGGACTTGCACCGGCCGATCGCGCCAGCTTCGCTGGCGCCTTCCCTTTGCCCACCCTACATTTCCAGATCACAGGCGCACGCGGCGCAGGCGAAGCGCATTCGCCACGACGCTGACTGAGGAGAGCGACATGGCGGCGGCGGCAATCACCGGCGAAAGCAGGATTCCAAAGAGCGGGTACAGCGCGCCGGCAGCTATCGGAATGCCTGCCGCATTGTAGACGAAGGCGAGGAACAGATTCTGCCGGATGTTGCCCATCGTCGCTCGAGAGAGCCGACGCGCACGTACGATGCCGGTCAGATCGCCTTGGAGCAAGGTGACGCCTGCGCTCTCCATGGCCACATCGGTTCCCGTGCCCATGGCGATGCCGACGTCGGCTGCTGCAAGCGCGGGAGCATCATTGACGCCATCTCCCGCCATTGCGACGGCATGACCCTGGCTGCGAAGCCTCTCGACGACTGCGCTTTTTTCCTGCGGGAGCACTTCGGCTTCCACCTGTGCGATGCCGAGCCGCCGCGCAACTGCCAACGCGGTAGTCCGGTTGTCGCCCGTGAGCATTACGATGCGCACTCCTTCTCGGGCCAAGCCCGCCAATGCTTCGGGCGTGGCGCTCTTGATCGGATCGGCGATCGCGATCACGCCGGCGACGCTGCCACCAGCAGCCACGAAAATCGCCGTGCCGCCGTCCTGCCGCAACCGGTCGGCTTCACCTTCGAATGCAGCCGTATCGATCCCCAGCTCTTTCAGGAAGCTTGCATTGCCGAGGCTGATCCGTTCACCTTGGATCACCCCAACGGCGCCTTTGCCGGCGGGCGACTCGAAGTCGGACATCTCGGAGAGCACGAGCCCGCGTTCCTGTGCGGCAGCCACGACGGCCGATGCCAGCGGATGCTCACTGGCCTTCTCCACACTCGCTGCCAGTCGCAGCACCTCGTTTTCTTCGTATCCGGAGACGCTCACTATCGCGACAACCTTCGGCTTGCCTTCGGTAAGCGTGCCCGTTTTGTCGACGACCAGCGTGTCGATTTTTTCCAGCCGCTCCAGCGCTTCGGCGTTCTTGATCAGCACACCTGCCTGTGCGCCGCGTCCGACGCCCACCATGATCGACATCGGAGTTGCCAGGCCCAGAGCACAGGGGCAGGCGATGATCAGGACGGTGACCGCCGCAACGAGCCCATAGCCATAGCGGGGTTCCGGTCCGAATACGGCCCAGGCAGCAAACGCGATCAGGGCAACTGCGATGACGGCAGGCACGAACCAGCCGGAGACCCGGTCTGCGAGCCGCTGAATCGGCGCGCGCGAGCGCTGCGCGTTAGCGACCATCTGCACGATCTGCGCCAGCATGGTGTCGCGGCCGACTTTCGCGGCGCGGATCACCAGGGTGCCGCTGGTGTTGAGAGTTCCGGCGATGACGTTCGCCCCCGCCTCTTTCTTGACCGGCATGGACTCGCCGGTAACGAGAGACTCATCGACGGACGAGCGGCCCTCGATCACCTGCCCGTCCACGGCGATCTTCTCGCCCGGACGCACACGGACGCGATCGCCGACGGCAACCATCTCGACCGCAATGTCCTCCTCGCTCCCATCAGGTCGAACTCGGCGCGCCATCTTGGGCGCAAGATCGAGCAATGCGCGAATTGCACCTGAGGTCTGCTCGCGCGCGCGCAATTCCAGCACTTGGCCCAACAGCACAAGGACGGTGATCACGGCAGCAGCTTCGAAATAGACGGCGACAGTGCCGTCCGGACCGCGGAAGCCCGGCGGGAAAAGGTCGGGGAAGAAGACTGCAATGACGCTGTAAAGCCACGCTACCCCAGTGCCCATCGCGATGAGGGTGAACATGTTGAGATTGCGGGTGAGCAGAGATTGTCCCGCTCGAACGAAGAAGGGCCAGCCTCCCCAGAGCACAACCGGGGTTGCCAGGAAGAGCTGAACCCAATTCGACCAGCTTTGGGGCAGCAGCGTATGAGCTCCTGTGATGTGCCCACCCATTTCCAGCGCGAACACCGGGACCGCCAGTGCGAGGCTGATCCAAAACCGCCGGCGCATATCGGTGAGCTCGGCGCTCTCGCCCGATGCAGCACTCGCGATCTCGGGCTCGAGCGCCATGCCGCAGATCGGGCAGGCTCCGGGGCCGGCCTGTCGGATCTGCGGATGCATCGGGCAGGTGTAGATTGCGCGGTGCGAGTGCACGGGGATCTCCGTGTCTTTTCCCGGTGCATGCCGAAGATACTTCTGAGGCTCGGCGGCGAATTTGCTTCGGCAGCTTGCGCTACAAAAATAATACGTGTCGCCACCGCGGTGATGCCGATGTGTAGTAGAATGGGGATCCACGGACATACCGCAGACCGGGTCGCGGCTTGGCTCCGTGCTCGATTTGCTCGCTTTCTGTGTTGACGATGGGGTTCCCGCGACGCTTGCATCGTGGGGTGTCCTTAATGGCGCCAGCGGTGTGGTCATGCGCGCAACTTAAGTGCCTCGATATCGCAACTACTGCACAATTGGGGCGACGTCTTCTATCAGCCAGCGCTGGAGGAGATGGATACCGTAGGGCAGTGCTGCATCTGCAACTCAGCGCATGCCCCACCTCCGCCCCATTGCAAGGAGATGTTAGCGTTTCATTTGCTCTGGATGCCGATAGTTC
>DATBYX010000010.1:0-2508 GCA_036513475.1 Xanthobacteraceae bacterium
GCTGAGATCGGGCTTACTGCGCCCGTCCGGATTCGCGCAGGTACCGTCCATGCGTCGGCAGGAACAGATCCTCGACCGGCATGACGCGTTTCGCAATGCCTTGCTCGTGCAGGTAGCGCGTCAGTGCTTCGAGCGTTGGCCAGTTGGGCTCGACACCATAGGGCCACGCGTCACCGCCAAATACCTCGTCGAGCTCGTCGATGTCGGCGGTCATCCACGGCAGCATGTATTGCAGCGTACCGAGATCGCGCATACGCGCCCGCGCCCGTTCCTTGGACGCACACATCGCATCGAAAAGACTGCTGGCGATGAACGGGTTCTCCTCGTACACGTCGCGGCGTAATGCAATCAGATGCATGATCGGAAAAATCTTTGTACGCCTGTAATAATCCGTTTCCACCTCGCGATAATTGGGAAAGAGTCGGACGATGTCCGGATTGTGTTGGATCGCGTCCGGCAGCACCGTGCCGATAATGGCATCTATTCCTCCGCTCTCCAGCAAATCGCTCAGCGACTTGTTTGACGTATTGCGCTCGATCGATATGGGCCGCAGCAGCGGCAAAAGGCTCGGATGGCCATGAGATCCCGGCCGATTGATCGCGCCTTCGACCCAGTGGATCTTATCGAGATCGACCCCATAATCGTGCTGCAGGTGCCCGCGCATCCATACCGCAGCGCTCATGGAATAGATCGGCACGCCCACGCGCCTTCCCTCCAGATCCTTTGGCGTATTGATGCCGCAGCGGTGATTGATGCTGAGCATCCCATGCCGGAAGACGCGGGACGGAAATACGGGGAGCGCAACGAGAGATGAAATCCCCGCTGACGTGCGCGCAATGAATTCCGAGCTCGACATCTCGGCGATGTCGAACTCGAGGTTGCCGGCCATGCGATCGAAAATCTCGCGCGCTCCCGCCGATCCGTCCATGGGAATGAAATTGAGCTCGATTCCATCCGGGCGCACGTCGCCGCGGTAGAGATCGAGCATCCGGTCATAGAGCCCGCAAGCCATGGTGAGTCGCAGCTTGTGCGGCATCGTTGGGGTTACACGCTCATGGTGACGTAGGCGGCGCGCCCGATGGCCACGAGCCGCTTCTGGTCATCGTCAATGCGCACATCGACCACCCCTATGGTCCGGCCCAACTTGATGACCGTCGCTACCGCGACGAGCTCCGTTCCGCCCGCGAGCCGCAGATAATCGACCCGCATGTCCACGGTCGCAACTGTGTGCAGGACCTTGGCCGCGATCGCGGCGTGGCCGGTGATGTCGACCATCGCCGCAACGATTGCGCCGTGCAATTCGGGCCGGCCCGGCAACCGGCAGAACTCGGGGCGAACGGGCAAACGAATGGTGACGCTGCTCGCCTTCTCGTTCACCTCGACAAGCTCGGGAAGAAGCCACTGGTGAAAAGGAGTGGCTGCGATGTTGTCGCGAACAAACTCGAACGTGCTTTGCGCCATGGATTAACCGGACCAGCGCACGGGCTGGGGTTTGAGCAGGCCTTGGGCGACCATTTCGACCAGACGGCGCTTGAGCACCTTGCCGCTTGCAGTGAGTGGAAACTGGTCCAGCTCCAGGAAAAATTCCGGCATGTCGTATTTCGACAAGCCCTGGTCATTGAGATGCTGGAGCAGCTCCAGCGGGGCGGTCTTGGCATTCGTGCGCGGAATGACGGCAAGGCAGACGCGCTCGCCCAGCCGCTCGTCGGCGACCGGGAAAGCAGCTGCCTTCGCCACACCCGTATGCCGCAAAGTGTAATCCTCGATGCGCACGGGATAGATGTTGTGGCCGCCCCGGATGATCACATCTTTCTTCCGGCCGGCGATCTGCAGATTTCCCTGGTCGTCCAGTCGGGCGAGGTCGCCGGTCATGAACCAGCCCTCGCGGTTGAAGGAGAGCTCGGTCGCGCTCTGATCGTCGAAATAGCCGAGCATCAGCGACGCTCCGCGCACGCCAAGCTCGCCAATGTCACCCTGAACAACTTCCCGGTCCTGATCGTCCTCACGCCAGAGCTTTATCTCCATCCCGTCGGCCGGACGGCCGCAGGTGGACGCAATCGTCTCCGGCAGATCAGCCGGACGGGTATACTGGAACGAGTGGTTCTCGGTCATGCCGAATGCGTTCTGGATTTTCACCTGGACATCCATCAGTCCTCGCACGGTAGTCGGAGGAACGGGAGCGCCGCCGAGCTGAAACGCTTTCACCTGTCCCAGTCTGGCCATCCCTCGCTGCCGCATCTCGGTCAGGAGGTCGATGGCGTGGGTCGGTACGCCCAGAACATAGGTCGCACCGGTCTCGACGATGCGGTCGAGCATGCGCGACGCATCAAGTGGGGTATGCGCGACGAATTCGCCGCCGCAGACAGCGGCAACGGCCATCCCGACGATCCCGATGTTATGGCTCAGCGGACTGAACGAATAGACAATCGTATCCTGGTCGAAGCCCCAGTCTTTCGCGATGGCTCGTCCATTCGCAAGGATGGTATTGTCGGAATGCATCACCCCTTT
>DATBYX010000011.1:0-3091 GCA_036513475.1 Xanthobacteraceae bacterium
GCGGGTCAGGCGTACGGGCGTTCAGTTCTGGACGGCCATGTTGCGGGCGTTAGTCTCCTTGCCGCCGACGATCTTCACCACGTGCGTCAGCAGCAGTGGATCGCCCTTCTCGTCGAATTTAAAAGGCCCGCGCACGCTTTCGAAGCTGATCCCAGCGAGCGCATCTCGGATGGCGGCGCGATCTTCCTTCCCAGCCTTCTCGACGGCCAGCAGCGCAAGCGTGATCGCGTCATAGGCTTCGGCCGCATAGGCGTCCGGCACTCGCCCATACGCTTTTTGATACTTCCCGATGAACACCTTCGCTGCTGGGATATCGGCTCCGGTAGCAACGCTGAAATGGGTGGTGAAGTAGACGCCGTCGACCGCCGGTCCTCCCAGCTCAATATACTTCGGCGATGCAACCCCGTCCGAGCCGAAACGCACCAGGTCCATCCCGGTCTGGACATATTGCTTCGCGATCAGCGCACCCTCGGTATAGCGCGACCACTCAACCAACGCCTGCGCCGGGCTTGCCTTGATGCGGCCGAGCTGCGCCGTGAAGTCGATGTCCCCGCGCGTGTAGCGCTCATCTGCGACGATCTCTAACCCGTATTTCTGACCTGCCGCCTTGAAAGCTTCGAAGCCGCCGCGCCCGAAGTCGTCGTTGACATACAGGAACGCGAACTTCTTCAGGTTCGGAAATTTCTCATGGACAAAATTGGCCAAGTCAGCAACCAGCTTCGTGTCCGGTACGGGAGACCGGAATACCCACTTGTTACCTTGCGTAGTTATGCGCTGCGCGGTGCCTGACACGACGATCTGCGCCGTTTCCGACTGCCGGCTGATCTGTGAGGCAGCAAGGCTTGCCGGGCTGCTGATGCTCCCTACCGTGATCAGAGCTTCATCCCGCGAGATCAGCCGCTTGGCGACGTTGACCGCCTCCTCCGGCTTGCCGGCATCATCGCCGTAGATGACCTCGATCTTCTTGCCGCGGATTCCGCCCGCGTCGTTCTTTTCCTTCACCGCAAGCTCGACCGCCTCCTTTTCGCTCGAGCCCATCGCCGCGGCGTCGCCGGTTAGCGGACCAAATACGCCGATCTTGATGCTCTGTGCGGGGGCAGCTTGCATACCCGCAGCCATGATGAAGGCTGCGAGAGAGATGGATCCGAAACTGAGCCGTCGCATGTAAGGGACTCCCGGGTTCGAGTGGTTCAAGCGATAGAGGAGGGACTTGAAGAGCCAAGTTGCGCAGGTGCGGGCAACTCCCAATCTTCCTGACCGAGATAGCTTGCCCAGACTTGCGGATCTTGCAGCAAATGCTCGCTGGAATCAGCCAAAACAATGCTGCCGGTTTCGATCACGTATCCGCGGCTCGCAACCTGGAGGGCGAGCTCCGCGTTCTGCTCGACCAGAAGAATGGTGACTCCGTCGGCACGAAAATGCTCGATCGACTTGACGACTTCTTCGACGATTATGGGTGCCAACCCCAGCGATGGTTCGTCAAGCAGCAACAGGATGGGTTGCGCCATCATCGCGCGGCCAAAGGCCAGCATCTGTTGTTCGCCTCCGCTCAAAGAGCCAGCGAGCTGGCGCCGCCGCTCGTAGAGACGCGGAAAAGCCGCGAAGACCCTCTCGCGTGTGGCCCGTTCAGCTCTGTGAGCTCGGGGAGAGTAGGCTCCGGCGCTCAAATTCTGATGGACCGTGAGCCTCGGAAATACGCGGCGACCTTCCGGCACCTGGATGATGCCGAGCTCGACGATGTGCTCGGGCGGGAGCCCGGCGATTGGGGCGCCCAGAAATTCGATTATCCCCGTGGAGGGCCGAACCAGACCGGAAATCGTCTTCAGGAGCGTTGATTTGCCGGCTCCATTCGAGCCGATCAAGGCCACGATCTCGCCCGTTTCAATGCTGAGATCGATCTCCCGGAGAGCGTCGACCGCACCATAAGCCGCGCTGACCTTCTCAAGGCGCAGCATGCGCGACCTCCAGCCCTCCGGTACGTTCGGGCCTGGACTTTTTCGTGATCCCGCCGCCGAGATAAGCCTTGATCACTTCAGGATGCTGCCTGATGTCCGATGCAGTCCCGTCCGCCAGCCGTTGGCCGTAGTTGAGCACAGTAATGCGGTCGCAGATCGGCATGACGACATCCATGTGGTGTTCCACCAGCATAACGGTGATGCCGCTCGCCCGAATAGCCCGTATCAGGTCTACCAGGCGACGACATTCGACCCGATTGAGACCGGCCGCCGGTTCGTCGAGCAGCAGCAACGCGGGCTTGGCCACGAACGCGCGCGCGATCTCGATAAGCCGTTGCGTTCCGTGCGGAAGGGTGCCAGCGGGCACGTTTGCCGCATGTAGTAGCCCAACGAATTCGAGCGCGTCACGGGCTGCACGTGCGATCGACTGTTCTTCCGCCCGCTGTGCCGGCGTCCGCAGCAGCGCTTGCCAGAGCTCGCAGCGGGTTTGGCCATGCATGCCAACCATGACGTTCTCGAGCACGCTCATCGCGGGAAAAAGCTTCAGATTCTGGAACGTGCGGCGGATGCCCGTGCGCGCCCGACGCTCCGCCGGCCAGCGTGTGATGTCGATGTTGTCGAAGCGCACAGCGCCCGACGTCGCCGGAAGGTGTCCTGAAACGAGGTTGAGCAGGGTGGTCTTTCCCGCCCCATTCGGCCCGATAACGCCATGCACCAATCCCGATGCTATCTCCATGTCCACGGCATTGACTGCAACGAGTCCACCGAAGCGCCGCGACAGAGCTTTCAGGGCGAGGAGTGCCGCCATCAGATCACCGGCTTTGCGGCCTTTGCGGACGCTGCTCGACGCAACAGGGTTCCGACATACGCGACGGAACCCGCGATGAGCCCCGCCAGACCTCGATTGCCCGTACCCATGAGCACGATGACCAGTAGACCGAACAGGATCAGCCTCAGTTCGCCCGAAGAGCGCAGCAACTCCGGCGCCAGCACGACTATGACAGCGCCAAGCGCGGCCCCCGGCAGGCTGCCGAGTCCGCCGATCACGACCATTATGAGGATATCGATCGATTTGAGGAAAGTGAAATCGTTCGGATTGAGGTAGCGCGAGTGGTAGGCATAAAGCCCGCCCGCAA
>DATBYX010000012.1:0-6548 GCA_036513475.1 Xanthobacteraceae bacterium
CGCCCGCATCCGTGGCGGCATAAGCTTGACCGCCGACCCTCGCCTGCTCAAGCAGATCGTGTTGAACCTGCTGTCGAATGCGGTGAAGTTTACCCCCGAAGGCGGTCGTATCACCATTCACGCCCGGGCGACCAAAGGCGGGGTGAGCATTGCCATTGCAGATACCGGCATCGGCATTCCGAAAGAGGCGCTCGCCCGGCTCGGCCGGCCATTCGAGCAGGTGGAAAGCCAGCTTACCAAGAGCCACCAGGGCTCGGGGCTCGGTCTTGCCATCGCCAAGTCACTTACCGAGCTTCACCAGGGCACAATACGCATCCGCTCGACCACAGGACGCGGCACGATCGTGTTGCTGCGCCTGCCGAGCAACCGGGGCTCATTGCAGAGGGATGCAGTGACGGAGGCGGCGGCGTGACTTGGACTGAGGCTGCGCTCGACGAGGTCCCGCTCAAGCGCCGCCTGCGGATGATCAGCGGAAGCCCTCCGACCTGCCAGTGGTCCGGTCTATCAAGTTCGAGCTCGTGAGAACCTTTCGATCGCAATGATGCTTGGTCTCGACGTGCCGCCAATGCTGCTCGCCCGCGCCGACTAGGTGATCGAGTAGGCTGGTCGATGACCGCTGTTGGCACATCGCGTCAGCGCCTCATGCTTCGGGCTATGTTTGGTTTTGGAGAACTCCGGACATAGCCGTTCGGCGCCGAGGGGTGGCTCGGGAGCGAATGACCCTGGCTGTGTGAAAAGTCCGAAAGCTCGACCCGAACCGGAACTGCCGCCGCTTCATTTAAACCTCGTGTTGCAGCTGAGCAGGGGGAGCGGGACCGGCCGGAAAAGCTCGTCATTGACAGTGAGATCATTTCTGCCGACCCAAACGTTGTCATAGAGGAGGTCCGACGCTTGCGCGCATAGGAGCGTTCTGAAACGATCCAATTCACTCGTAGTCGCGGCCCGCCGCATCCTGTGGGACATGAGGAGACCAACAATGGCTGTCGAATCGGAGCTTACTGTCGATCGAATGGCGCAGCGGCTCGATCGCGTTGAACGCGAGAGCCGTAGACTTCGCTGGCTGATTTTAGGGGCCTTTACCCTTGGAGCGATCGCCTTGGGACTGTCCCAGGGCGTTTTTGACAGGACGCGGACCATCTCGGCAGGGACCCTTCTGGTCCGCAATTCGAATGGCGACGTGGTTGCCTCGATGGGCAGCAATGCAGATGGCCGGCCGTATCTTGGATTCAAGGACTCGAAGGGCAGTGTCGTCGCCACGATAAGCGTGGGAACCGACGATCGGCCCTCGATCAGTTTCTCGGACTCGAACAAACGTCTCGTTACCGCGCTTGGCTTGGGCGCCGACGGCCGGCCGTCGCTTGGATTCATGGACACAAATGGCCGTGTCGTCACTGTGCTCGGCGTTGGCGGCGATGGCCGGCCCTCGCTCATATTCTCTGATGGAGCGGAATCTCGCGCCGTGATTGGTCTCGTGACCGACGGCTCACCCAGGCTGACATTCCTGGAACCGCAACAAAAACCCCGCGTGATTATCGCGACCGACAATGGAATCCCTTCAATGGCGTTGTTGGATGCCGCTATGATCATCCGATGGTCGGCTCGGGTTGATGCTGGCGGCGCGCGCGTCAGGATGTTCGACGCCAACAGCAAGGAAACGTCACAATAATCAAACGATCATTTCCTTTGACCGGGTCGTTCCGCCAGTCTTGCAACGCATGCATCCTTGATGCGCCCACCGGCCAAGCGTCCCTCAAATCAATCCAAGGCACCATAATCAAACAGCGATGTCTGGAGCACCCATAAAGGCGGGCCGATGTCCGTTTCTGGCCATCGCGTCAGCGTTTTAAACTGCGCTTTGATTTGAGCGTGAATCCGGTCTGCATCATAGGCTTGCAACAAGCACTACAGCTCGACGGCGAGATTGAAGGGCGGGCGTCACTTTTCCATGAATTTGCCACGCTTGCTGTTCTTTCCGCCTTGAAGTGGTCTCAAACGAATGTTTGACCGATCGATCGCCGAAATAGGTCGCCGACCTCAAACAAGCTCCGTCCTGGTTCTTCCCGGAAAACGATAAGGTTTTGTGATTTGTCCGCCCGCCGATGGCGGTGACGAGAGCTTGCACGGGATGTTGGTGACTACGAACGGGAATATTCACTCCGCAATGCTCCGATTTTGGACCTCAGTCCGCCTTCGCCGAACCGGAACTGTTATCACCGGCATCGGGTTTCTGGCAGCCGTCTCCTTTTGGTGGGCGCAGTCACGTGATGCGCCTGTCGGCCCACGGCCGACGCCGCCGGCGGAGGTCGGCGTCATCGAGCTTTCGGCTCGGGACATCCCGCTCCCGCTGCAATATGCGGGCCGGGTCGTGGGCTTTCGGGTCGTCGAGGTGCACGCGCAGGTCGGTGGCATTCTCCTCAAGCGCGAGTACAACGAGGGAGCGGCGGTCAAAGTCGGCGACGTCCTCTTTCAAATCGACCCACGCCCTTATGAAGCAGCCCTCGCCCGAGCCAATGCACAGGTGGCCCAGGCCCAAGCGACACTGACGCAGGCCGAAGAGAATTTCGTCCGTACGGAGTCCCTTGCATCGCGAGGAGTGAGCACGCAAAAGGCGGTGGATGACGCAACCGCTGCGCGCGACCAGGGACGTGCTGCCCTTCAAGCAGCGAAGGCAGACCTCGAGACTGCCAAACTCAATCTGGAATACACCACCGTCAAGTCGCCAATTACGGGACCAACCAGTCTAACGTCGGCACCGGAAGGTGCCTTGATCCAGGCGCAGCAGACGCTGCTGACCACAATCATGCAGGTGGATCCTGCGTACGTGAACTTCACCACGACAGATCGCGAGTTGCGCGAGTTCCAGGAGATCGACAGACATCGATCCAAGCCAATCAATTCCGAGGATCTCAAGGTGGTGCTGCAGTTTGCGGATGGCGGTACGCATCCCCAAACAGGGAAGCTCGACACTAGGTCTCGTACTGTCGATCCCCGCACGGGCACGATCCAGATTCGCACCGTATTTCCCAATCACGACAACAGCCTGTTGCCGGGCCAATTCGTGCGGGTCAACATCGAGGGCGTTACGATGCCCGATGCCATCGCGGTACCCAAGGCCGCCATCATGCAAGGGCCGCAAGGGCCGTACGTATACATTGTCGATGCAAACTCTGTCGCGCAGGTGCGCCCCGTGCGGCTGGACCGTGAGCTGACGGACAGCTGGCTGGTGAGGGGAGGATTGAAGACTGGCGAGCGGGTCGTGGCAGATGGGGTCATTCGAGTGAGGCCCGGCGCCCCAGTGAAGGCTGTCGCAATGACCGTCGCTCCGCAGTCCGCCACCGGAGCCAAGGGGTGATCTCCCGATTCTTTATCGATCGACCGGTGTTCGCGACGGTCCTGTCGATCATCATTGTATTGGCGGGTCTAGTCGCCATGCGCGTCCTACCTATTGCGCAATATCCGCAGATTGTACCGCCGGACGTCGTGATATCTGCCACGTATCCTGGTGCCACGGCCGAGACAATTGCTGCCACCGTTGCCGCCCCGCTCGAACAACAGATCAACGGCGTCGAACGGATGATCTACATGCGTTCAACGTCCACTGGCGCGGGAACAATGAGCCTGACGGTCACTTTCGAGATCGGCACCAATCCCGATCAGGCTGCCATCAACGTCAACAATCGCGTGCAACGTGCCCTCCCGATTCTCCCGCCGGAAGTAGCCCGGCAAGGAATCGTCGTGCAGAAGCGCTCGACCTCGATCCTGCAGGTGCTGACAATGTCTGTGCCGGACGGGCGTTATGACACCATCTTCATCAGCAACTACGCGCTGCTCAATGTGCTCGACGAGCTCCGTCGTGTGCCCGGTGTCGGCGATGCGTCGCTTTTCGGTGCATCGGACTACTCCATGCGGGTGTGGCTGCGACCTGATAAGGTCGCCCAATACAACCTCACCCCAGGCGATATCGCGGCGGCCATACGCGAGCAGAACGCGCAATTCGCTGCGGGCCGGTTCGGTGAGGAGCCGATGACAGATCCGCAGGTCTTCACCTATTCGGTGACTACTCCGGCACGGCTCGTCGACCCGGCCCAATTTGAGAACATCATCATCCGGTCGGATGAGATCGGCGGGGCCCTGCGCCTCAAGGATGTGGCCCGCGTGGAACTGGGCGCGCTGACATATGGGTTCTCGGCGACGTTCAATGGCTCGCCTGCGGTTCCGATCGGGGTCTATTTGCAACCGGGCGCCAACGCCATTCAGGTCGCCGCCGCCGTGAAGGCAACGATGGACAGCCTCGCGAAGCGGTTCCCCGAAGGGCTTCGCTACGACATTCCCTTCAACACGACGCGGTTTGTTGAGGTGTCGATCGAGGAGGTAGTCCTCACCTTCATCGAGGCCATCGTTCTCGTTGTCCTCGTTGTGTTTCTGTTTCTGCAGCACCTGCGGGCAACTCTTATCCCTGTCATCGCCATCCCGGTTTCCATCATTGGCACGTTTGCCGGCATGTATCTTCTGGGGTTCTCAATCAACCTCTTGACGCTGTTCGGGTTAGTCCTTGCTATCGGCATCGTCGTGGACGACGCGATTGTCGTGCTTGAGAACGTGGAGCGCATCATGAGGACGGAGGGAAAATCCCCACGAGATGCTGCGATCCAGGCGATGGATGAGGTGGCAGGGCCGGTGATCGCCATTGTTCTCGTGCTCTGTGCGGTTTTCGTCCCCGTCTCATTTCTCGGCGGGTTGGCGGGCGAGCTTTACCGCCAGTTCGCTGTGACAATTTCCGTCTCGGTGGTTCTGTCCGGTATTGTCGCGTTAACGCTCACGCCGGCTCTGGCCGCGCTGATCCTGAAATCCGAGCATTCTGCGCCGTGGTGGCCGTTCCAGCTCTTCAATCACGCCTTCGACTGCCTGACTAGCGGCTATACTAAAATGGTCGGCGCGCTGCTCGTCCGCCCAGTCCTAGGCATGGTGCTATTCGGCGTGCTGTTGGCCGCGGTCGCGCTACTGTTCCAGCGCATTCCGTCCGGACTCGTGCCGAACGAAGACCAAGGATACGTTTTCCTCGTCACGGCCTTACCTCCGGCAGCGTCCGTTGCGCGGACCCGCGAAATTACGGCTAAGGCTAGTGAGGCCCTTCAGAAAAATCCGGCCGTTGCCAACGTTGTGAGCTTCTCAGGGTACGATTTGCTTTCGACGTCGCAGAAGACAAACTCGGGAATTGCGTTCGTTACGCTTAGGGATTGGTCGGAGCGCAAAGACCCGCGCCAGGACGCGCGCAATCTGGCGCCTTCTCTCGGCGCCCTGAACGCCAATTTCAAAGATGGCATTGTCATAGGGCTTAACGCCCCGCCCATCCAAGGCATGAGCACCACGGGCGGCTTTGAGCTGTATCTCCAGGATCGCGCCGGAGGCTCGCTCACGTCGCTTTCGCAAGCTGCTGAACGGGTGGTTCAGGCCGCCAGCCGCCGTCCGGAACTGCAGGGGGTTTCCACCACGTTCAGTACGAATGTGCCCCAATATCGCATCGATGTTGACCGGGAAAAGGCCAAGGCGATCGGCATTCCAATCACGACCGTATTCGACACGATGCAGAGCTCATTCGGTAGCCTGTACGTCAATGACTTCACATTGTTCGGTCGCACGTACAGGGTGAGTCTTTCCTCCGAAGCCGAGTTCCGGAAAACCCCGGACGATTTACGTCAAGTGTTTGTTCGCTCGGACAGCAATGCAATGGTCCCGCTCAATGAGCTTGTTTCGGTCGTGCGCGCCATTGGACCGGATTTGGTAGACCGGTTCAACATCTTTCCGTCGGCCAAGATTCTTGGCAACCCAGCTCCAGGGTATTCATCAGGGCAGGCAATCGCCGCGATGCGGAACGTGGTGGCTGTGACGCTTGGACCGGAGTACACGATCGGCTGGATTGGATCGGCCTACCAGGAGCTGTCGACTGCCGGCACCGGATACATGGGCTTCATCTTTGGCCTGATGCTGGTTTTTTTGATCCTAGCCGCACAATACGAGCGCTGGTCCTTACCGCTGGCAGTGATCACAGCGGTACCCTTTGCCATCTTTGGCGCGCTGCTTGCCGTATACCTGAGTGGGATCGAGAACGATGTCTACTTCCAGATCGGCCTCATTACGCTGATCGGGCTGGCAGCAAAGAACGCAATTCTTATCGTCGAGTTTGCTTCGCAAGCCTTTCAGCGGGGCCTCTCCGTGCATGACGCCGCGATCGAAGCCGTTCGACTTCGCTTCCGTCCAATCGTGATGACGTCGCTTGCGTTCATTCTGGGCGTCCTGCCGCTGGCGGTAAGTACGGGGGCGGGCTCAGCAAGCCGACACTCAATAGGTACTGGCGTCATAGGCGGCATGGTGGCTGCCACGGCGATCGCGATTCTCTTCGTCCCGTTATTCTTTCGGCTTCTCACCAGAACCGAGTAGCCATGCGCCGCGGGTGCCGGCTGGGATCAACGAATTGCATCGACGTCTGTCTGGTAGGTCGCTCTGTTGCTTGTGGTACCGAGGCGCCCGGCGTTGCGCCGACGCTGAAA
>DATBYX010000013.1:0-7848 GCA_036513475.1 Xanthobacteraceae bacterium
ATCCACCCATCGGTTCCGGCAAAAAGCGTTCCAGAATTTATCGCCTATGCGAAGGCGAACCCAGGCAAGATTACGATGGCATCGACCGGGAATGGAAGCTCACCTCACGTTTCCGGCCTACTGTTCACAATGATGACAGGCATCGACCTGGGTATCGCGCATTACGCCGGCGGCGGACCTGCGCTCAAAGGCCTGATTGAAGGGCAGGTGCAAATGATGTTCGAACCGATGTCGGCGTCGATTGCGCCCGTTAAGGCCGGCAAGCTGCGCCCGCTTGCAGTCACTACGGCGACGCGTTCTGCGGTGTTGCCGGAAACCCCTAGGTTGGGTGACTTTGTCCCCGGGTACGAGGCGAGCGCAGTGACGGGCGTTGGCGTTCCCACCGACACGCCGGCCGAAATAATCGATAGGCTCAACGGTGAGATCAATGCGGCCTTCCGCGATCCCACGATGAAGGCACGCCTTGGCGAGACCGGCGGCACCGGGCTTGCAGGCACGCCCGCCGATTTCGGGCGGTTGATGGCAGAGGAAACAGAAAAGTGGGCCAAGGTGATCAAGTATGCAGACGCGAAGCAGTGAATGGGTTGTAAGTCCGCCTCCTTCAACAACGGCTTAATCAATACCTTGGCGCCGCCCGGAAGCGCCATTGGCGAACACGTCTACCGTTGTGCTCTTGTTGATCGTGTAACCACCGCGCGCACCATGCTAGCGGGCGAATTGCCCCGGACCGCTCACGCTGACGTTAAGATCTTTGATCAGGCCATCCCCGATTGAATACACCCAGCCGTGGACAGATAGATTCTCCCCGCGGGCCCACCCGTCCAGCACGAACACATCCGAGGCGACGTTCTCGACCTGCCGCATTACGTTGAGCTCGCACAGACGGTCCAGGCGGCTGCGCTCATCCTGCAAAGCCTCGAGCTCTCGCCTGTGCGTTCGGGACAGCTCGCGAATTGGATGCAGCCAATGGTCAACGAGACCACGACGTCTTCCATCGACGGCGGCGCTGACCCCGCCACAGCCATAATGTCCAACTACCATGATATGCTGCACTTTGAGTACTTCGACAGCAAACTGTAGCACCGACAAATAGTTGGCATCCTGCGGCGAAGCGAGATTGGCCACATTGCGGTGTACGAACAACTCGCCGGGGTCGAGGCCAACAATCGTATTCGCCGGCACCCGGCTATCGGAGCAGCCGATCCAGAGATAGGGCGGCGCCTGTTGCCGTTCGAGGCGACGGAAGAAGTCAGGATCCTCCGCTGTCACCCGCGCTGCCCAGGTCCGATTCCTTTCCTTCAGGCCGTCGGGCCCCAGAATATTCATGCGTAATCCTGTTGGTGCTCCTTACGGGCATGCCCTCCATCCAAGCAGGGCCGCGCCAAGAGCAACACATGCCATGGCAGAAAGGATCGTCAAGCGGTCGAAGAAGCAGAGGAACGGCAAACTAAGCATTCTTGTGCATTCCTCGCGGGTCGGAAACTTCGGCCGGGATCGATCTCAACATTCATGTGAAACGCCCGACTTCATGGGAACCGCCAAGGTCTGCGTTGGGTCTTGGTCGTGTGAAAACGTCGTGGCGCGGAGAGCCGATAGTTTTGGGTTTTCACACAGCCTGGGTCATTTCCCGGCATTACCGCGCCGCAACAGCAATGGCCGGTTTTACCTCGATCAGCGGGCATCCGGAGAGATGCATGTTCATGCTTAGGACTGCGGACAAAGCGACCGGCGTCGTCGCGGCGATGCCGCGGAACCCCGACGGTCAGCCGCGGTCTTCTGTGCCGAGCGGGCCGAAGAGAAGGCTACGCTTTCATCACCGCGAGCACTCGCTCCGGCAATAATGGAGAATGCCTCACGCGTGCGCCTGTGAGTGCGGCAACGGCATTGCTGAGGGCTGGTCCGACCAATGGCGTCGCCATCTGTCCCACGCCTGTCGGGTGATTGTCAGTAGCGATGACCTCGACATGAATCTCTGGAACGTCGCGATTGCGCATGACCGTGTAGTCGTAGAAGTTTGATTCCTGCACCTCGCCATGCTTGATGGAGATGCGTTCCGTGAGCGACAGCCCGAGCCCATAGACCACGCTGCTCTCAGTCTGGGCGATGATGTTGTCGGGCTGCACCGCTATTCCTTGATCGATCGCCACCCAGAAATTGGACACGCGAATCTGTCCGGTTCTGCGTTCCACCGAGACCTCTGCTACCCCAGCGATGCTTGTTCCGGAATAATCGATATAGGCCAAGCCAAGGCCGCGATCGTCACGCTTGCGGTCCCATTTTGCCATTGCGGCCACGGACTCGACCACTTTACGAGCCCGAGGCGCGTTCTTAAGCAGTTCGAGCCGCCATGCCAGGGGGTCAATGCCCCGCTTGTACGCGATCTCGTCGATGAACACCTCCGTCGCAAATTTGTTGGCGACGAATCCGATGCCGCGCAGCGCGACGACTCTGATCCCGGTATCGATCGGAAAATGTTCAGCCAGCCGATTGGGAATCGCGTAGCTCGGAATATCGGCCCCGGCGATTGAGATCACATCACGCTGCTTCCAAGGTCCGTTGTACTTCAGCGGATCTTGGAACTTGCCGGCATTGTCAGTCGCATAGCGGTGATGCCAAGCAATCGGGCTTCCATCGGGATCGAAACCAGCCCGCAGAATGTGCACTGAGAGCGGCCGGAACCGACCGTTGTGAACGTCGTCCTCACGCGTCCACATGACCTTTACCGGTCGTTTCACTTCCTTGGACAGCAACACGGCATCCACGACGAATTCTTGATCGCGGTTGCCGCGCCGCCCGAAGCCGCCGCCCATCAGCATGTCATGGAGAACCACCTTATCGGTAGGAATACCGAGCGCCTTGGCCGTCGCATCGACCGCCATTGGCTGGCTTTGCGTGCCGCACCAGATTTCGGCGGTATCGCCGGCTGGCGATACCGAAGCCAGCGCATTCAATGGCTCCATCTGCGCGTGATAGGCGTAATCGCAGCGATACTCCGCTTCCATGACGGTAGTCGCCTTGTCGAAGGTCCCAGGCGCATCGCCGACTTTTTCTCCGATCTCCACGGGGTTGGCCACTGTACCGCGGGCGACGGCGGTGTAGGTCTCGAATGCTTCGTCGCTGTCAAAGCCCTGCGCCTTGCCGTCTCGTGACCAAGTGACGGTAAGTGCATTCTTGGCGGCAAATGCGGCCCAGGGTGTCTGCGCCACGACGCCGACCCCGAATGGGAATTTCACGACCTTGACCACGCCGGTGATTGCGCGCGACTTCGCGTCATCGACCTTCTCCGGACTGCTTCCCTCAATCGGCGCGCGGAGCACGGCCCCGTAGAGCATATCCGGCACCTGCACATCGATGCTGTAGCGTGCCGACCCATTGACCTTGCTCGGCAGCTCAGACCGCATCACATCCTTGCCGATGAGCCGGAATCGACTGGGTTGTTTGAGATGCTCAGGCGCAATTTCGGGCGCCTTCTCCGGCACCGAGGCAAAGCCCGCGATTTCGCCGTAGCCCATGCGCCGTCCCGACTTGAGATGAACGACCACGTTCGGTTCAGTAGTCAATTCCTCGACCGGCACGCTCCAGTGACGTGCGGCATTATCGAGCAGCACGCGTCGCACCTGCGCTCCGAACTGCCGAAGCACCTTGAAATACCCAGTAACTGTCGCGCTTCCAGCCGTATACATGGATCCGTAAAAACCGGGATTTCCGTAGATTGCTTCAATAGGTGGGGCCGGCACGATCCGAACTTTGCTCCAGTCCGCGTCCAGCTCTTCCGCGATGATCAACGGCAGTGATGTTGTGGACCCCTGGCCCATTTCGGTTGCCGGCGAGATAATCGCGACAGTGCCGTCGCTCGCAATGGTGACCCAAGGATTCATGACGGTGCCATTGCCCGTCGCCGCTTGAGCCACGCCATTCCCGACAGGCGTTCCGGCCTCGAGCAATCCAAGCGAGAATCCGAACGTCAATCCGGCGGCGCCAACCATGAACCCGCGTCGATTCATGACTTGCTGTGCGTTTCGATAATCCTGCTGAAGAGCGGTCATGATCAAGCCTCTCTCGATGCGCGCTGGATCGCCCGCACAATGCGCGGGTAGGTCCCACAGCGGCAGATGTTTGTGCTCATGTGTTCCACGATCTCATCGCGCGAGGGTTTCGGATTCTTGGCCAGCAGTGCTGCGGCACTCATGATCTGCCCGGACTGGCAATAGCCGCATTGTGGCACATTTTCCGCAAGCCACGCCTTTTGCACTGGATGCGACGAGTCGCCCGACAGGCCTTCGATGGTTTTCACCGAGCGACCGGATACCTCTGACAACTGGACCTGGCAGGAGAACGCACGCTCGCCGTCGATGTGGATCATGCAGGCGCCACAGAGACCCGCGCCACAACCGAACTTCGTCCCCGTGAGCTTTACCTGTTCGCGGATCACCCAAAGCAGTGGTGTTGCCGCCGGTGCATCAATCGTAACTGAGGTGCCGTTCACGCTGAATGTGACCGCCATAGCTATCCTCCCGCTGCCGTCTATGCTG
Organism: Xanthobacteraceae bacterium; assembly: GCA_036513475.1. Classification (GTDB taxonomy): domain Bacteria; phylum Pseudomonadota; class Alphaproteobacteria; order Rhizobiales; family Xanthobacteraceae; genus VAZQ01. The sequence goes on from DATBYX010000013.1 coordinate 4,533, forward strand.
GCCGCGCTCCAATAAAAATAAGGGTAGCACCTGTGTGGCTTGCGCTCCATCCCCCATTTTTGAATTCTGCCAGCGCCAGTGAGTGGATACGACGTTAAGCGAACCAGGTTACGAAGACCTACGCGAGGTCTGCTCACACCTGGATCGGATCGAGAATGGAAGTGCCGCCTGTCTGCCGCAGCGGAATGGCAAGTTGACGAGAACGTATCCCGCTCCGGTCTTGGTGAAATTCCTGAATTTACCTGTTGAGGGAGACAACGCGCCCGCTCGTATCAAACTCGCGCGGTAGGCGTTGAGCCTGGTTCAGCCGAACAAAAAGACCGGTGATGTCCCTGTGAATGGATTCGATTTCAGAGAATTGCGCAAGAGCGATCGACACGCGGTCTTCCAGCTCGTGCCTCGCCTTGGTCAACTGTTGGATGCGCTCGGCGAGAGTGACGCCTTCATCCAACTCGAGCCGAGCAATTGTGGCAGCAAGCCGGTTTCGAGCTTCCGTCAGACCCTTGAGAACTCCATTGATGGTTTCCTTTTGCTCCAGAGGTAAGATGCGACGCTGAAGCACCTCGAACTTCTCTTCAAGCTCCAGAAGAGTGGGCAGGGAGCGTTCGATATCTCCGCACCGAGTGTTCGTGCTTCCTATGAATTGCGAGAGCTTTTGCAGACGACGCTCCAGGGTCTCCCCATCGCCGTTCTGCTCCATAACCGAGATGCTTAGCTCCGTCTCGTCCTGCGAGCTTTGAAGCTGCGAGATCGAGGCCTCGATCGAGCGTCTTTTAGCGATCACGTCACCTAGCTTGTGTTTCACTTCTTGCTGCTGTTGCCGGACCGCTTCGACGCAGCCGATGAGATCGCCGCTTTGATTGCGTTGTTGATGGAACTGGACCGCCTGCTCCGTGCTGGCAATCCGTGCCTGAAGGCCATTGAGGGCGCGTTCGGGATCGCTACGACCTAGGTATTCAGCGGCTCGTTCCAGGCCGTTCTGGTCTTGCTCGCCTTTAAGCACGTCCAGACGTATGGCCTGCAGGCGCGCCTCCAGGACCTCCGCAGCCTTGCGCCTTGCAATCAATCTGCAGTGCTGCACCAGAGCGAACAGCATCAGAGCAATCGGCGCGAGCCCGATGACTATCCATGAAGTCTGTTGCGAGACCGGGAGAGACCAGAACAGCGCCACAAGGGCTGCGGGCCGATATTGCAACGCAAGAAGCTCATGCGTTACGGCGAAAGCGAGAATGCCACCGGAAAGAAGGATAAATGCAGGCATACTTTTCTTCCTTGTCATGATGCGGATTGGGTCCCGCTTTGGGTGCACATGTGGTCTGGGGCGCCCCCCCTTCGGTTGGAGTACTGCTGCCGGTCAATTCCCGCTGGGCGCGGCGCCAATACACATGACACGGCGGCCGCAACGCTCCGTCCCTCGTCCGCATCACCGTTTGCGGCTGCCAGTGCCAGAACGACAGTCGCAGCCGCGAGCATGCGCGAAAAAGGCTACCTGTCGCGGAGCTGTGCGAGAGTTGTAAGAAACGACATCGGAAACCCCTCCAACGAGGGTCGATCGGTATATTAGTATCGCCTCCGAAGCTGGGGTTCATGCCGTGCCGCTCACGGCTGCAGGAAGCTGTGGATAATTAAAAGGAGAATCGGCCTCTAGCGGCCGCATATCGGCTTCGACCGGCTGCTGAGGTAAATCATGGTAGCCGTTTATCGACGCGCCTCAGCGCTGCCGTCGCTCAAACTGGATGCGGCATTCCCCTTGGCCGGTTTTATGGGTTCCGGCTAGCGTCCTTCTGTGCCGTAACCCGCCAAGCAAAAAGCAAAAAAGAGGCCGCCAATTAAAGCGGCCTCCGCGCCACAAAAAATCCTACTGCACTGCTTCGACCGCATATCGGCGGATGGTTTTGAGTGCCTTTTCCCGCTCCGGCGCGAGGTCCGTCCAGTCCTTTGATTTCCAGAAGGCCTCCGCTTTCTCAAGGCTATCCCATTCCGTGATTGCCACCCGCTGAGGCGGTGGTGGGCCCTCCAGACCAACAACCTTTCCACCACCGGTGCGGAAATTACGACCGCCTGCCTTCGTTTGCGCTTCCGAGATGCGCTTGGCGAAATCAGCAGCGGCCGTAGCATCAATCGTTTGGAGTTCGGTGACGGTGTAGGCTTTTGGCTTGGCTTGGGCATGGAGCCCCTGCACGGCCGCCGCACCTAGCCCGACACCGGCAACGAGGGCAACAATCATCTTCGGCTTCGTATTCATGGCGTCCTCTCCCTTCTGTTCGTCAGCTACGCAATGTACGCTATACGACGCCAGTCGCTCAAGACAGAAGCCTGGACCGTGAGACTGGGACGCGGCGAGCCCGGACTCGCGGGATGGATCGCGAAGCGAAGGCAAGCGAGCCGATAATTCATGCGATGCGGGGTGCATAGTCCTCTTGGGTCAAACGCGACGGTCATGCCATATCCGCGTAGCTTCGGTTGATGCTCCTGAGCGGCGCTTGAGCGGACATGCTGAACATCACAGTCTCTCTCCTCGCGATCGCCGCGACCGTCTTGGAAGTGGTCGATGTGCTCAGCACCTATCACATGCTGGCGCGCGGCGGTCACGAGGAGAACCCGATCGTCGCATGGTTCATGCAGGCGCTGGGAGATGCGTGGCCGCTCTGTAAGCTCCCGGAAGTCGCTGTCATCTTCATGCTGTGGGCGGTCGCGCCTAGGCCGATTGCTCTTATTTGCCTTGGCCTCATGATCGCCGGCTACAGCTTCGTGGTCTGGCAAAACTACCTGATTTAGAGGATCGACATGGCATCGAACAACAAAAAAGCAATTCGGATCGGCCCGAATGAATTTGGCTGAGAGCAGGCTTGGATTTACGCAAACAGGCTACGTCAGGTCGATGATCCAAGCGAATAATTAGCATACCTCCCCTCGATGGTTTTCGTTCAAGACATGCTCCGACGCTACAGCGGCAAGAGCCCCAGGTCGCAATCCCGCCTCTTGACCCAACCGCATTGGGCTGATTCATACGAGCGCGAGACCTGCGGGCGCCGGCTCGTGAGCGCGGTGGAGATGACCAATGCACAGGCGGCTCACGATGACGTGCTGCAGGTCTGGCTCTGGAAAAATATCGTCTGTCTCCATTTGTCTCTTTGCAGTGGCTCTGGCGCTGCATGGAGTTGCACACGCGGACGACTACCCTTCGCGTCCGATCACCCTGGTAGCGCCTTCGACGCCGGGAAGCGCGCCCGACGTGCTGGCGCGCATCGTTGCGCGCAGCCTCTCCGAGCAGCTCGGACAACAGGTGGTGGTGCTCAATCGCCCGGGCGCAGGC
>DATBYX010000014.1:0-6032 GCA_036513475.1 Xanthobacteraceae bacterium
ACGCGGGCTATTTGATTTTGCCTTCGCGGAATTCGACGTGCTTTTTGGCAACCGGATCGTATTTTTTCTTCACCAGCTTGTCAGTCATGGTGCGCGAATTCTTGCGGGTGACGTAGTAGAAGCCCGTATCCGCGCTGGAGACAAGCTTTACCTTGATGGTGGTGGCCTTCGCCATGGGAAACCTCAACCAGTTATTTTGGCGCGGAGGGTAGCCCGCGAGGGCTCAATGTCAAGGAATGGTGATGGGCGACGAATGGGCGACGGGGATCAGAGCATCTCGCGTATGAACCGCCCGAAGGGCATTCGGTAGAACGGCACTGGCAGGTCGTGGCGGAAGTCACCAGCCAGACGAAGCTCGAGCTCGTCCAGCATTACGCTTGTGACCGCCGGCAAATCGAGCTGCTTTGCGTCCGGCAACGACATCCAGACGAGTTCCACCAACTCGGCCTCCGGCCCGGTAACGCCTTCAATGCGATGGGCGATCGCGCTCGCGTCCAGCGAAAAGAACCGGGCATCGAAGCGGCGCGTTCGCCCTGGGGGCGTTATCGCACGACCAATGAAATACAAGCGTTGCAGGTCCGGCAGGATCTTGGCCTGGGCAAAGGCTTCCCAAGGTCCTTTCGGGATAGCTGGAGTTTCGGTTGCCGGAGTACCGAGCAGCAACCCGCTCTCCTCGAACGTTTCGCGGATTGCGGCAAGTGCAAGTGCATGCGCTTTGGCAGGGCTGGGGCGAGCAATCCGCTTCATCAGCCGGTCGGACGCCGCGGGGTCAAGCGGCCTCGCAACCGGCATCAGTCTGTCGGCAGGATCAACGCGCCCGCCCGGAAAGACGAACTTTCCCGGCATGAACTTGTGGCTGGCGTGGCGCTTTCCAAGCAAGACTTTCGGCGTTGACCCGGAGCGGTCCACTAGAATGAGCGTTGCGGCATCCTTGGGACGCTCCGCAGCAGGAATGGGCTTTTGCGTTGGTTTGTCAGCCGTTCTCGATTCCGGGGCATCTACGGCAGGGATATCGGACGTCATTTGCTGCTGCGCTTGGCCCGGGCTTGGCCGCCTGCGGACCGATTACTCCTGTCGTAACGGGTCGCGCTACGGCGCACGCCGGCAGAACGGCCCTGCGTCAAAAGCTCGAATCGCAACGCACCCGCAACCGGAGCTGCCTCGACGAGTCGCACTGTCACCCGGTCACCGAGGCGATGAGTCTCTCCGGTGTGGTCGCCGATCAACGCATGGCGGTCTTCGTGATAGCGGAAATACTCTGTCCCCAGAGTGCGCGCAGGGATGAAGCCATCAGCGCCGGTCTCGTCCAGCTTCACGAACAACCCGGCCCGGGTGGCACCCGAGATGTGACCTTCGAAGGTTGCGCCGATCCGGTCAGCCAGAAAATGGGCGAGCAGGCGATCGAAAGTCTCGCGCTCCGCCTTCATGGCGCGCCGTTCCGCGGCCGATATCTGCGCGCCGATTTCGGCCAGCGCCGCGAGATCATGCGTTTCGGGTAGAGCTCCGTCCCCAAGCTTGAGAGCGCGAATGAGGCCGCGGTGTACGACGAGATCGGCATAGCGGCGGATCGGCGAGGTGAAATGGGCATAGCGGCGCAGATTAAGCCCGAAATGCCCATAGTTCTGCGCTGCGTATTCGGCCTGCGCCTGTGTCCGCAGAACGACTTCATTGACGAGCTTCTCAACGTCTCGACCTTTCACCCGCTGCAGGACGCGGTTGAATTGGGCGGCCCGCAACGCTCCGCCTTTCGGAAAGGAGAGATCAAGGCTCTGCAAAAACTCTCGCAGAGCATTTACGCGTTGCGGATCCGGGTCGTCATGGACGCGATAGATCAACGGTACGCGGCCTCGCTCGAGGGTCTCTGCGGCGGCAACATTGGCGAGGATCATGAACTCCTCGATCAGCCGGTGCGCGTCCAGACGCTCTGGCGTCACCACGCGGTCCACGGTGTTGTGCGCCGTCAGCACGATCTTGCGCTCGGGAAGATCGAGATCCAAAGGCGCGCGTTCATCACGTGCGTGCTTGAGCGCCCGATAGGCGGCGTAGAGCGGTTCAAGCGCCGATCCAAGCAGCGGGCCGGTGGTCTCGTCCGGCCAGCCGTCGATGGCTGCCTGCGCCTGCAGATAATTCAGACGCGCAACTGAGCGCATCAGCACGCGATGAAAACTATGGGAACGCTTACCCCCATCTGCGCCGACGACCATGCGAATGCCGAGCGCGGCGCGGTCCTTTCCTGGGCCGAGCGAGCAAAGATCATTCGAGATGCGCTCCGGCAGCATCGGGACGACCCGGTCCGGGAAATAAACCGAATTTCCACGCAACAGAGCTTCCCGATCCAGCTCGGATCCGGGGTGCACATAGTGAGCGACGTCAGCGATCGCGACCGTGATGATGAACCCCCCGGGGTTCTTGGGATCGCCATCGTGTGCAGCATGCACTGCGTCATCGTGATCCTTGGCATCCGCCGGATCGATTGTGACCAGCGGGAGGTCGCGCCAATCCTCCCGAGCCGCGAGCGGCGCGGGCCTGGCCGCCTCCGCCTCCGCCAGCGCCGCCGTCGGAAAAACGTGCGGAATGGAATGGGCATGGATCGCAATCAGGCTTATGGCTCGCTCGCCGGCAAGCGAGCCTAGTCTTTCCTTCACGCGGGCACCTGCCAAACCATAGCCGCTTCGACGCGGTGTTACTTCCGCTGCGACCAGCTCGCCGTCTGACGCTTCTCCCTCGGCTCCCGCCGGGATCAGCAACTCGTGGCCGAGCTGCTTCTTGTCGATCGGCTCCAGGCGGCCGCCGCCCATTGCGCTGGAGCGGAATATGCCAAGTACGCGTTGCTTCGCCCTGCCAATGAGCTTGATGACCCGCCCGTTGTAGCGAACGGCGTCCTTCTCGTCGTCGGTTTCTTCGACCCGCAACAAGGCGCGGTCGCCGACACCAGCCAGCTCGGCGGGACGCGCGCGTCGCGCTACGCGGATGCGGATCTTTGGAGCCGGCCCATGTTCTGCCTCGTCCCATTCCGTGGGGACCGCAATGAGCTCTCCATCGGCATCCCGTCCACTCACGTCTGCAACGACGACTTGGGGCAATACTCCCGGGCGATGCAGTCTCTTGCGCCGACGTTCGATGCGGCCCTCATCCGCAAGCTCCCGCAGCATGCGCTTGAGCGCGACACGGTCGGTGTTCTTCATGCTGAAGGCCCGCGCAATCTCGCGCGTGCCGATTTTGCCAGGCCGGCCGCTGATGAAGGCGACCAGCTCGTCTTTGGATGGAAGAGGGGGCTTCCTCGGCGAGGCCTTCATGGCGAGAGCGAAGAAAGCACTATCAGTAAAGTCATCCCAGCTCCGTACCTGCGGCCTAATGCCGGCGGTACCCTCGCTCGCGGCGATAAAGCCTCACGTCGCCTTTGCCCTGCGCGCCGGCTTGTTTTCATTCCGGGCGGCCGCACCGGTTTTTGCAGCAGACCGTTGCCCGGTCTTGGCTTTGCGCGCGGTGCTCCGAGGCTTGCCGGGCAATGTGCTCTCGGTTTTCCTCCCGCCGCCGCGGGTGCTCTTGGCCCGCAACAGATCCAGGGCCTGCTCGAGAGAAACCGTCTCCGGGGTCATGTCGGAGGTAAGCGTCGCATTTACTCCATCATGAGTCACATAAGGTCCATAGCGCCCGGTCTTCACCAGGACTGGACCGCCCCTCTCCGGATGTTGGCCCAGCTCGCGCCCCGACGGCCGGCCGAAGCGGGTCCTGCGCGGCCCCCGCGCACGTTTTTCCTCGATCAGCGCAACCCCCCGATTCAGACCGACCGTCAGAACGTCGTCGACTGAGCCCAGCGTAGCAAAAGTCTTACCGTGCTGGATGTAGGGTCCGAAGCGGCCGATCCCCGCCATGATCGGTTCGCCGTCCTCGGGGTGCCTGCCAACCTCGCGCGGCAGCGATAGAAGGGAGAGCGCCTGATCAAGGTCGATGTCGTCGGGCGACGTGCCTTTGGGCAGGCTGGCGCGCTTAGGCTTGCCACCGTTCCCATTGCCGGTTTCGCCCAGTTGCAGGTAGGGGCCGAACCGGCCGGATCGCAGCGTCACTTCTTCCTTTGTGCGCGGATCTTCGCCGAGTTTTCTCATGCCCCCTTCGGGGCCTGAGCCGTTGGTCCGGGCGAGCTGGCGCGTATAGCGGCACTCGGGATAGTTCGTGCAGCCAATAAAGCCGCCGAATTTTCCGAGCTTGAGCGAGAGGCGGCCAGTATCGCAGCTTGGACATTTGCGCGGATCGCCGCCGTCCTCGCGCGGGGGAAACAGGTGCGGCGCCAGCATCTCATCGAGCGCATCGATGACCGCAGAGACCCGAAGCTCCTTGATATCCCCGACAGCGGCCGTGAACTCACGCCAGAAGTCGCGCAGGAGGTCGCGCCAGGCCATCTCGTTGTTCGAAATGCGATCGAGCTGCTCCTCCAAGTCGGCGGTGAAGTCATATTCCACATAACGGGAAAAGAAGCTTTCAAGAAAGGCCGTCAAAACTCGTCCCTTGTCCTCAGGCACAAGCCGTTTCTTGTCAATGCGAACATATCCGCGATCTTTGAGGACTTGCAGAATGGACGCATAAGTCGAAGGCCGCCCGATCCCGAGTTCCTCCATGCGCTTGACCAAGGAGGCTTCCGAGTAGCGCGGCGGGGGCTCGGTGAAGTGTTGGCTCGCGTCGATCTTGCGCTTGGCAAGCTTTTCGCCGGCGTGCATTTCAGGCAGGCGCCGGTTCTCCTCATCGTCGAGGTCGTCGTCCCGGCCCTCCTGATAGAGGGTCAAGAAGCCGTCGAACTTCACCACCGTGCCGGTAGCGCGCAAATCAATGACGCGCGCTCCCGCGCGGGCGACGATATCGGCAGTCGTGCGCTCGAGCTCCGCCGATTCCATCTGGCTTGCCACCGTGCGCAGCCAAATCAGCTCGTAAAGCTTGGCTTGATCGGCATCGAGATAAGATTTCACGGCACGGGGGTGGCGGCCCACGTCCGTGGGTCTTATCGCCTCGTGCGCCTCCTGGGCATTTTTTGCCCGAGCTTGGTACTTGCGCGGCGAGGACGGAACGTAGCTGGCCCCGTAATCGGCACCGATCAGGCGACGGACATCGGAGATGGCCTCGTCAGCGATCTCCACACCGTCCGTGCGCATATAGGTGATAAGGCCAACGCTTTCTCCGTCGATATCAACCCCCTCATAGAGACGTTGCGCGGTGCGCATCGTCTGAGCCGGTGCCAAGCCGAGTTTGCGACTTGCCTCCTGCTGAAGAGTGGAGGTGGTGAACGGCGGGGGTGGGTTGCGCTTGGCCGGCTTGGCCTCGACGGCTGCGACGGCAAAAGCCGCGGCTTCCAACGCTTGCTTGAACGCTTCGGCTTCTTGCCCGGACCCGATGTCGAGCCGCTGAATCTTCTGCCCATCGGCTCCCACCAGCCGTGCTTCGAACGTATCGCCGCGCGGGGTAGCCAGGGTGGCGACCAGCGACCAGTATTCCCGCGGGACGAATTTCTCGATGTCCAACTCGCGGTCGCAGACCAGCCGCAGCGCCACGGATTGAACGCGACCCGCCGAACGTGCGCCGGGCAGCTTGCGCCATAGCACCGGTGAAAGAGTGAACCCGACGAGATAGTCGAGCGCGCGGCGGGCGAGATAGGCGTCAACGAGAGCGTCATCGATGCGGCGCGGGTGCTTCATGGCATCGAGCACGGCCTGCTTGGTGATCGCATTGAAAACGACGCGCTCTACCTCCTGCTTCTTGAGGGCGTTCTTCTGCTTAAGCACCTCCAGCACATGCCAGGAGATGGCTTCTCCCTCACGATCAGGGTCAGTCGCCAGAATGAGCTTCTTTGCCCCTTTCACCGCCTTGGCGATATCATCGAGACGTTTGCGGGACTTGTCGTCCACTTCCCAAACCATGCGAAAATTGTGCTCGGGATCGACCGAGCCAGTCTTGGCCGGAAGATCCCTGACGTGGCCAAAAGAGGCCAGGACTTCGTAACCGGAGCCAAGGTATTTGTTGATCGTCTTGGCCTTCGCCGGCGA
>DATBYX010000015.1:0-3703 GCA_036513475.1 Xanthobacteraceae bacterium
CGCGTGAATGCGCACGCCCTGCACGACGCGATTCACGGTGCCCGAGATGTTGGGACGGTCGGGGGAAAGGCCGCGGCGAATCGATTGTTCAAATGCAAAAATCTGCGGGCCGGCTATGAACGGGATCAGCAGATCCACATCCTCTGCGTGCGCCATCGAGGGGACCAGAATCTGGTCTACCCCCGGTGCGATTCCGTCATTGCGCGCCGTGATCGCGAGCAGGCCGCCAGCGTTGCCCTCGCGCCGGATCTCTTCCAGCAAATCCACGTCGTAGAGGCGTGTATAGGGGTGATTTGACAGGAAGATCGCGACGAGCGTCCTGTCGTTGACGATCGTCTTTGGCCCGTGCCGGAATCCCATGGGGGACTCATATGCGGCGAGGATTCCGCCGTCCGACAATTCGAGCAGCTTGAGCGCGGCCTCGCGCGCGAGCCCCTTGAAGATGTGGCTGCCCAGATAGACCACGCGTTCAAAACCCCGCGCCGCAAGTTTCTTCATTGGGCCAGCTTGCGTTGAGATGACGCTCTCCACCGCTTGCGCCATGCGGCCTACGCTCGTTCCCGCGCTGGCGATGCCAGAGAGCGAGGCAAGCGCGGCATAGGTCATGCAGCTGAAGCTCGAGGTCATGGCAAAGCTGCGGTCGTGGGTCTCCTCAGGGAGCAGGATGGTCATGCCCCCGCCGGATTGCTCGACCGCGCGTGCGAGGGCGCCGCTGGGGTTGCAGGTGATCGCAAGGTGATGGACATCGCGCACGAGCTCGTTCGCAAGATCAACCGCAGCGACGCTTTCCGGGCTGTTGCCGGACCGGCCGAACGAAACCAGCAGCGTCGGCGCGTCTGCCGCGAAATAGAGATATGGCGCGCACACAAGATCAGTGGTGGGGATTGCCTCGACCCGGCACGACAGTCGTGCCGCGAGATAGGGCGCGAGGCATTCGCCGATGAACGAGGAGGTGCCTGCGCCGGTCAAAATTACCCGTGTCGCCGGGCGATCGAGCAAGGGGCCAAGGAAACCTTCCACAGAGTCTTTTTGTGCTATCAACCGCTCGTGCGTCTTGCGCAGCATCGCCGGTTGCTGCGCGATCTCGCGCGCGGTCCACAGTGCCCCGAGCCTTTCGAGCTCAGCCTCGGTGCGGCCGAGTGTGCTATGTTGTCTGATGTGCTCGATCATCCTCTGCACCGTCATGCCCGGCATTAGGCCGGGCATCCACGTCTTTCTGCCGCGGCCAAGGGGGGGATGGCCGGGACAACCCCCGCATCAAGTCCGGGGGCGGCCATGACGACTGAGCAAATGTCGCTGCATGGTAACCGTCGAGCACCGCACACACATGCGCCATGGCGAGGGCGGCCGGGCTGTTCTGGATCAGCCCGTCCCGCAATGCGAGATGAGCGATCGGCAGATACTGGCTGATCAAGGCATCAGGCGGCGGCTTCTGCATCAGGTTCCTGAACATCCTCTCCTGTGCGTGTCCAATCACCGGATCGGGCCAGTAATACCGTATGCGATCGCTGAGGCTGTATTGCAGGTCGTAGTCGAGCTCGCCGCCGGCTGCGTGATAATATTTGCTCCAGTGCCGTGGGTCGGCCTTCGTGCGGGCGACGACGATGTTGCGGAAGCCGGAAACGAGCGCCGGGTTGATCCATTCGCGTTCGATCGCGTCGAGCCCCCACAGCGCCTCGCGCAACGCGAACGTCAGGGCGGGGCCGACCTTGAGGATCGCGAAATGATCCCGCACCAGCGCCGCCAGCGCCGCGGGCGCTTGATAGTCCGTCGAATGGGCTTCGAACACGAGCCCGTCGCATTGCTCGATCATCCGGCTCAGGGCGCGCGCCTTTGCGCTGTCATAGCCGACGACCCTGCGATGATCGAATTCCACACCCGGCTGCACGACGGCGGCGATCACACGCGGCCACGCGGTGCCGAGGCCGGCCTCGGCAAAGATGACACGATGCGTGTCGATGGTCGTGCGCGCCGCTTGCGACGTGGTCACTGCAACCGTGCTCAAGTCCTCGGCCGCACCGCCGGGCGTGGGCACCTCGGTGCCGATGACATAGACCGGCGGCTCCCCGCCCGTGCGCGCGTGGGCGCCTTCGGCTACGGCGCACAGACGCGCGGCGCGCCGCGCAATCATCTCGTCTGAAAGCGCCGCCGGATCGTCTGCGCAGCGCATCGAGCAGTCGAGATGGATCTTGCGGAAACCGGCGCGAACGTAATCATCGATCAGCACCTCCGCGCGCGCCATTGCGTCTTCGACCGGCAACGCCTGCCAGGCATTGGGACCAAGATGATCGCCGCCGAGAAGAACCCGATGGCGCGACAGCCCCACGCGATCCGCGATCTGATGGACGAATTCACGAAAGCCGGCCGGCTGCATGCCGGTATAGCCTCCCTCCTGATTGACCTGGTTGGAGGTGGCTTCGATCAGCGCGAACGGCGCACCGCGGCGCAGGGTGTGCAGCAGCGCCGCCTCGATCACCAGCGCATGCGCCGAGCAGACGGAATAGATGCCGCACGGCTCGCCTGCCTTGTGATGCGCGACGAGGTCGAGAATGGCTTTCATGACTCTCCCGTCATGGCCGTGACGGGAACGCTGCTGCGCTCCAGGTCTATCGCATACGGACTCAGTGGCGCAGCGCGCTCCGCAATACCTCCCCCTGAAAGGGGGACGTCGGCGACTTGGTCGGGGGGGAGTCGGGTGGGGGTCACGCCGCGGCTGCGACAATCATCAAAGGTTAGCGCCGAGTGCCGGACCCCCACCCGACAGCATTTGCCCCGGCGCAAGGCCGGGGCAAATGCTGTCGACCTCTCCCTTTCAGGGGGAGGTAGGGAAACCGTCTTTCGGGCCAATAGCGTCAGCATGATCTCCTCAAGGCTCGCTTGGTTTTGCTTTCGGATCCTCCTCCGGCGTAAGCGCGAGCAACAGCGCGGCGATGCACGCGAGCGCGATGGCGACAAGCTTGAGCCGGCTCGGGAATGCACCGATCACGACAAGCGAGATGACCGCCGTCATCAGCGGGGCGCCCGCATTCGTCAGCGGGGAGACGACGATCGCCTGGCCGTAGCGGAACGCGTAAACGAGGGTGAGCGCGCCGATCGCGTTCAACATCTGGGTTGCCGCAGCCAGATACGGTCCGTCAACGCCCCAGTTGATCGGCTGGCTGAAATCGGTCATCGCATAGGCAATGGGAGCAAGCAGAATTCCCGCAACCGTCATGTAGAAAAAGATGCTCTCCGCCCGCATATGTTGATTGGCGGCCTTCATGTAATAGGCCTGCACGCCCCAGGCCGCCATGACGATGAGCGACAGCAGGAACCAGCCGAGCCGGCCGCCCTCGCTCAATCCTTCGAGCGAAAAATCAAACAGCGGAAGGGCGATCAGCGCAAGCACGATCCCCGCTGTGCCGACGTTGTTCGTGCGTTCGCGCAGAAGAAGATAGGAGAGGGCGATGGTCACGATCGGGGAGAGCGAGATCACCGGGAATATCAGATAGGGCGGACCGATCTTCACCGCATAGAACAGCACCATCTGGCCGCCCGCGCCGAGGAGCCCGATGATCATTCCATCAATGATCGAACGCGCGTCGCGATCGAGCTGCCAGTCCGCGCGCGCGAGCGCATAGATGGCGGGAGGGAGCATTGTGAGCGACCAGACGCAATAGACGAGCGTCTCGGGAAACCCGCGCTCCTCGGGCAGCCCGGTGAA
>DATBYX010000016.1:0-6752 GCA_036513475.1 Xanthobacteraceae bacterium
CCTGCCGCTGCATGCTTGGCCTTCTCAATCAGCAACGCGATCTGCGCATCTTCAAAGGCGATTCGGCCGAAATCAGCTCGCGCCGTAAGCGGCTGCTCGTTGCGTTTGACGGTGAGGTTGAAACTATGCAGTCGCCGTTGCGCTATCGGAGCCGGCCGGGGGCGCTGCGCGTATTCGCTCCAGCTCAAACGACCGCATGATGGCCATATGTCATCAGGTCGTCCGGCGTGACCAAGACGCGCACCGAAAGCGACACGTTCGGTCCCATCGAATGCCAGCCGATCGACTTTTGGGGCGCGCAGACCGAACGTTCCCGCCGCAATTTTCGCATCGGCGAGAAGCACATGCCCAAACCGATCATTTCGCACTGGGCCTGATCAGGTACGCGGCGGCCGCGAGGTCAACCATCGGCTGGGCTCCCTCAACAAGAAGCGCGCGTGGCCATAACGGGGGCGGCGCGAGGTGATGGAGGGAAGGCTCGACGATTACTTTCTGTGAGGCTTTACGTTACCACGGAGTCCTTAATGTACGTAACATCGCCTGAGGCGCAGGCCGCAGGCGCGCGGTGCCATGATCGGCGCACCAATACCGGTCACGTTTCAGGTCTGCGGCGCAGGCAACAGTAGTTCATCCTTGAGCTTCAAGATTTGCTTGTTCCCGGTGGTGTCTACGATTTCGACACTCGCAAGCAGTTCGTCGCCGTCGTCCACATAGATTTCGCGCGGTGAAGGTATCAGGTGGTCGAGGCCTTCGAGCGCCACTTCCAGGACATCGTCACGGGGATCATACGTAATGCCATAGATCGGAAGCCATTCCGCCTCGATCTGATCACCGAGCTTGAGCGAAGCTACCTCGATTTCCGCCTGCTTTCCCGGCAACATCTTTGAGACAAAATCAAAGAATGGGCGCCATTCCTTTTTGTCGAGCTTGCGTATGGTCATGACATCTCCTGTTTCAACGGGTTGCCGAATCTGACTGCGCCCGAGCCCCCAATATTTGAGACCATTGTCCGGTCAGGCTTCGCGGCTGGCGACTTCCCTGTGGCGCGGCACCGGCAGATATTCGACCCCGCCACTGCCGCTCTGCGTCCGAACCGGCTGGGGATAGAGTTTCATCAGGTCGAGAACCTCGTTCGGCATCGTGGTGCTTACAGCCAAGCCGAGCGCTTTCGCTGTTGAAGCCCAGAGCGGATAATCGTGCGTCCAGATCCCGCAGGAGAGCTTTTCAGCCAGCGCGCTTGCCTGCTCCGCGGGAAGTCGGCGCTGGAGCAGTTCGCTCGCGCTTTGCTTGAGTTGCGAGATTGCCTTGCGTCCGACATCCGCCCAGATGAGGGTTTGATCGTCGATCCTCGCAACCGGTTTCTCCTCGACCACTTTGATGATCGAAGCGGCGGGCGACTGTCCGATCTGCGGATCGATAGGGCCGAGAACGGAGTGGCTGCACATGACGATCTCATCGGCCGCGAGCGCGATCAGCGTGCCGCCCGACATCGCATAGTGGGGCACAAACACCGTGACCTTGGCCTTATGGTCGCGCACCGCCTTGGCGATCTGCAGTGCCGCCAGCACCAATCCGCCCGGAGTATGGAGCACGAGATCGAGCGGCACGTCCTCATCCGTCATTTGGATGGCGCGAAGCACTTCTTCCGAGTCGTTGATGTCGATGTAGCGAGCAACTGGAAAGCCGAGCAACCGCATCGTTTCCTGCCGGTGCACGAGCAGGATCACCCGCGAGTTTCGCTGGTTCTCGATCTGATTTATCTTGCGGACGCGCATCGCTTCCAGCATGCGCTGCCGCAGGATCGGCTGGATCGCCGAGAACATGAAGAACAACCAAAAAAGATCGCCAATTGACATGATCAACTCCTATCAAACGCAGTGCATCACAGACGCCCCGCAGTATTGAAGCCGAGCTCGCCCTCATCAGGATAGTAGGCGCGATAGCGTTGCTGGGACTGGCGCAACGCCGGACCCAAAAGGAAGCCGACGACAAAACCACCTACATGAGCCCACCATGCGACGCCGCCGCCGGTGCTGGGCATGAATAGCTCGGCAGTTCCCTCCAGGATTTGAAGCAGGAACCAGATGCCGACAAATACGAAGGCATAAATTTCGAAAAAGAGCGGGATGAAGATGATCGGCACCACGACGATGACTCGCGCCTGGGGGAAGAGGCGCATATAGCATCCGAGCACGCCGGCAATGGCGCCGGAGGCCCCCAGCGCCGG
Source organism: Xanthobacteraceae bacterium (assembly GCA_036513475.1). GTDB lineage: Bacteria > Pseudomonadota > Alphaproteobacteria > Rhizobiales > Xanthobacteraceae > VAZQ01. Next base: position 2,228 of record DATBYX010000016.1, read on the forward strand.
GACCTGCGACGTCGGATTGAAAAAGACATGCGCCACGGCTGCGGCCACCCCGCAGGCAAGGTAGAAAACGAGATAACGTCCGTGGCCGAGCCGGTCCTCGACCGTCGGCCCGAACAGCCACAGGGTCCACATGTTGAGGATGAGGTGAAGCCAGCCGCCGTGCAGGAACATCATGGTGAAGAAGGGAAGAAAGTCGGCAGCCGAAAGGTCGGCAGCATGTCCGACCAGATAAAAATAGCGAGCCGGAATGACCGCATAGAAACTCAAGAACTCTTCGAGGTCGAGCGGATCGAGGCTATTCTCAATGAGCAAAATGAAAACATTGATCGCAATCAGGGTCCACGTGATGACGGGTGGATAACGGGATGGAACTCCATTTCGGATCGGAAACATGCGCGCCTTTGCTCCTTCAGTAGGAACGGCTCGTCCGAGACGGCATACCACCCGGTCTGGTTTCAGGTTGCGCGCGAACGGCCGAGAGCACTTCATGCAACGCACGGCGCAAGCCATGCAGCTGATCGACGAGATTGAGGATCACCGGAATGCCTTCGTCGTTCACTCCGATGTCCGTGAGGTCCCGGATCAGTCGTGCGCGTGCAACATCGATATCGAGGAACTCTTCCGACTTGCAGTGAGGCCCCAACCATCCGGCCTCGATCCAGGCGGTCATCATTCCAACATCGATCCGAGCAGCCGAGAGAAATTCGCGCGTTTCCATGCTCATCCCCCTGTTGCCTCGCGTTCTCTTTCAGCCGCAACCGGGTGCCATTGAGCGATGAACCGCTCGAGCTCGGCATCGGGCTTCTCCGGAAGCATGACCTTGACGGTGACGTATTCATCGCCGCGACTGCCATCCGGCCGAGGCACGCCTCGTCCCTTCAGACGGAGCGTCGAGCCGGTATTCGCCCATCTCGGGACCGTCATGGTGACCTCGCCCGAGGGCGTTGGCACCTTCACCTTGCCGCCGAGGACGGCCTCCCTCAGCGAGACCGGCAGCTCCACATGAATGTCGTCGCTCTTGCGCGTGAAAATGCGATGCGGTCGAACGTGGATTTCGATCAACGCATCGCCCGGCGGACCGCCGCCAATGCCTGGCCTGCCCTTTCCGCGCAAACGCAGAACCTGTCCGTCCCGCGTGCCAGGCGGGATGGCAACGTCGAGCGCAGAGCCGTCCGGCAGCGTGAGCTGCTGCTTTCCCCCGTTGATCGCGTCGAGGAAATCGAGCTCCAGGTTGTAATGCACATCCCCCCCGCGCATGCTCAGATTGCCCCGTCCATGCCGGCTGAAAATCTCGGAAAAGAAATCATCCGCGCTGCCAAAGTCGGCGAACCCGGCATCTGTGGCATAGGGGTTGGAAGCACCGGCATCGGCGAAGTCCCGGTAGTATCGCTGCCGCGGCCGCTCGGCACCCGATGCATCGATTTCGCCGCGGTCAAAGCGCGCGCGTTTTTGCGGGTCGCCTAGCAAATCATAGACCGCAGAAATTTCCTTGAACTTATCCTCGGCCTGCTTGTTGCCGGGATTGAGATCGGGATGGAATTTTTTCGCCAGTCGGCGATAGGCTTTTTGGATCGCCTCCTGGGAAGCGTCCTTGCTCACGCCCAGTGTCTGATAGGGGTCGGTGGGCAACGCTCTCTCCTGGTGCGCCGTCTCCAGTCGGCGCGAGCACAATCACGCCGAATATTTGGTCGATTGATCCTCCCACTCGATCTCCGTTTCTTCCGGCTGGGTGGACGGCGCCTGCACTCTCCGCCTGGTGACGAACACACGCGCAGGACGCAGAAGCCGATCATGAATTGTGTAACCGTCGTCCGCGACGCGAACGACCGTCCCTGGCGGCTGCGAATCATCATCCACTTCCATCACCGCCTCATGCAAGGTCGGGTCGAAGCGTTTGCCGAGCGCATCGATCTTGCGGATACCGAACCGTTGGAGCGTGTGTTGCAGTATCCGATGGGTCGCCCGTACTCCCTCGATCAGAGCAGCGTCTTCAACCGTTTTGGGCTGGTGACGTTCGGCAGCGGCAATGGTGCGCTGCAGATTGTCGGCTACCGTCAAAACTTCGCGTGCAAAATCTGAGATCGCATATTGGCGCGCCTCCTCGGCAATGCGTTCCGCACGACGGCGCGTATTCTCCGCATCTGCGAGCGTACGCAGCAGGCGATCGCGCAAGGATGCATTCTCGGCGACGAGAGTCGCAACATCTACTGCTTCCGTTGCCACTGCTTCGTCCACCACGCTATGCGGCATGATCACCTCGTCGAGATAATGTTCCGCCTCGTCGTTTCGTTCCGAACCCGTCCTTGCTCTAGGCCGCCTCCGCCAGTCTGCTGCCATTGATGGTGAGCCGGCCGTCGTGCACCGAGACCCGCACGGCCTCACCGTCCTTGATGGTGCCGGACAACAACATCGTGGCTAATGGATTTTGCAATTCGCGCTGGATCACGCGCTTGAGGGGCCGCGCGCCGTAAACGGGGTCGTATCCGGTATTTGCCAGCCAAGTCTTCGCCGTATCGTCGATCTTGAGGGTGATCTTTCGTTCGGCAAGCAACTGCTGCAAGTGCCTGAGCTGGATATCTACGATCCGTTTCATCTCGCTGCGCCCGAGCCGGTTGAACAGAATAATCTCATCGAGCCGATTGAGAAATTCCGGCCGGAACGAGCGCCGCACAATTTCCATCACCTGGTCGCGTGCGGCCCCCGCTGGTTGGCCTTCGGGCAGGGCGGCGAGAAATTCCGATCCCAGATTGGATGTGAGCGCTATGAGCGTGTTGCGAAAATCGACGGTGTGGCCTTGACCGTCGGTCAGACGGCCATCATCCAGAACCTGGAGCAGGATATTGAAGACGTCGTTGTGCGCCTTCTCGACCTCGTCGAAGAGAATCACCTGATAAGGCCGCCGACGCACGGCCTCGGTGAGTGAGCCGCCCTCCTCGTAACCGATGTATCCGGGCGGCGCGCCGATCAAACGGGCAACCGAGTGCCTCTCCATATATTCCGACATGTCGACGCGTATCATCGCGTGCTCGTCGTCAAACAGGAACTCCGCCAGCGCCTTGCAGAGCTCGGTCTTGCCGACGCCGGTCGGGCCGAGGAAGAGGAATGAGCCGATCGGACGGTTCGGGTCCTGCAGCCCCGCCCGCGCGCGCCGCACCGCATTTGCCACCGCATGAATAGCCCGGTCTTGCCCGACCACCCGCTCGCGCAGCTTCTCATCCATGTGAAGAAGCTTCTCGCGCTCGCCCTCGAGCATCCTGTCGACCGGAATGCCGGTCCAGCGCGAGACCACCTCAGCGACCTCTTCCGTAGTGACCTCCTGCTTGAGCATCTGCCCCTGGGCCGGCGTTTGCGCCAATTGCTTTTCGAGGGCAGGAATGACGGAATATAGGAGCTCGCCGGCGCGTTGGAGATCCCCGCGGCGTTGTGCGGTCTCGAGCTCACCGCGTGCGGCATCGAGCTGTTCCTTGAGACGCTGCACTGTGCCCAGCTTTTCCTTCTCGGCACGCCAGCGCGCAGTGAGCTCGGCAGATCGGCGCTCCAGATCCGAAATTTCCTGTTCGACTTTTGCCAGACGCTCCTTGGAGGCGGCATCGGTCTCCTTCTTGAGGGCTTCCCGCTCGATCTTGAGCTGGATCACCTTGCGATCCACTTCGTCGATCTCTTCCGGCTTGGAATCGATCTCCATGCGAATGCGGCTCGCCGCCTCGTCGATCAGATCGATAGCTTTGTCGGGCAGGTGGCGGTCCGTGATGTAGCGGTTCGATAGTGTAGCAGCCGCGACAATCGCGCTATCGGTGATACGCACCCCGTGGTGGACCTCGTACTTTTCCTTGAGCCCGCGCAGGATCGAGATTGTTTCCTCCACCGATGGCTCGTCAACGAAGACCGGCTGAAATCGCCGCGCCAGCGCCGCGTCTTTTTCGATGTTCTTGCGGTATTCGTCGAGCGTCGTCGCGCCGATACAGTGCAGCTCGCCGCGAGCGAGCGCCGGCTTAAGCATGTTGGACGCATCCATCGCGCCTTCCGCCTTGCCGGCACCGACCAGGGTGTGCAGCTCGTCAATGAACAGGATCACGTCGCCAGCAGCCGCGACCTCCTGTAGGACCGCTTTTAATCGCTCTTCGAACTCGCCGCGGTATTTTGCTCCGGCAAGCAGGGCACCGAGATCGAGGGAAAGAAGGCGCCGGCTCTTGAGCGTCTCCGGCACGTCCCCTTTGACGATGCGCTGCGCCAAGCCCTCCACGATGGCGGTCTTGCCGACACCGGCCTCACCGATTAGCACTGGGTTGTTCTTGGTTCGCCGCGAGAGCACCTGAATGGTGCGGCGGATTTCCTCATCGCGCCCGATGACGGGATCGAGCTTGTTCTGGCGTGCTTCTTCGGTGAAATCGCGCGTGTATTTCTTGAGTGCTTCGTAGCTCTGCTCCGCGGAGGGACTATCCGCCTTGCGGCCCTGACGAATGTCGCTGATCGCCTTGTTGAGATTTTGCGCGGTAATCCCCGCGCGCTTGAGAATATCGGCTGC
>DATBYX010000017.1:0-2620 GCA_036513475.1 Xanthobacteraceae bacterium
AATACGGCAGGTATGCGAGGTGAAGCGGACCTCTCACCGCCACGCCCTACAGCAATCCAGCGCCTCATGATCCCGAAATAGCTCAGCGTCTCGAATATAGCTTTGCCACACGTCCATCGACTTGTGCCGTGACACATCCCGCATCTTGAACACCGATGCACCGCGGCGCGCGGCACTTGTCAAAAATCCGCTTCGCAGCGCGAGTAACCCGAAGCGGCCTCTAGCCGACCTGAGGCACGAATCTGTCGACATTAGAGCTGCGGCAGCAAATGGAGGCGAAAGTGGAAGGTTCAGTAACGGTTCCCGGAACTGTTGTCCAGGATGTCATCGTGGAAGCTGGTAGCCCTTGGGGGCGCATCGTAAAGCAGGGGCAACATCTTCGGATCATAGACTTGGAAGGACGGCAAGCAGTTGATTTCCTCTGCTACGACGCTGCGGACCCAAGCGATCGCTATAACGCGGCGAATACGATGAAGCTCGGGGCAAACATTTTCGTGACGAAAGGCTCCGTGCTCTGGTCGGACCGAGCCAAGAAGATGATGGCTGTCCTCGAGGATACCTGCGGATACCATGACACGCTGGGCGGGTGCTGCAGCTCTGAGATGAATCTCTTGCGATACAACAAGACACCTCCTCGAAACTGCCGCGACACGTTCGAAGAGGCACTAAAACAGTTCGGCATGACTCGTAACGACATCGTGACGAATCTGAATTGGTTCATGTACGTTCCGGTCAACGAAGATGGATCAATGGCAATTGTCGAGGGCCGGTCGAAGGCCGGCGACTACGTCGATCTTGTTGCCGAACGGGACGTGATTTGCATCGTCTCAAACTGCGCGCAGGTATACAACCCTTGCAACGGGTTCGATCCAACCCCCGTGCGAATCATTACATACGATCCTAGTCTCTGGTAGCGAGTCTTGGCCGGGCTAACGGGAATCTCTGCAACATCTCAAATACGTGGCTCGCGGACCGATTCCTGAGTTCGAGTCCTCTCACCCCAACGAGCCAGTGCTGTCTCTCTACGCCATGTCCCCGCCGAGAGAGTTGTGGCGTAGTTGCCGCCACTTGGCAGGCTCGGTTCGCCTCGATGGCATCGTTCGCATGATGGCGGACGCGGCTTCGATCGTTGCCGCCTCGAGCGCTCTCACGCCAGCTCCCGCGCATTGCTCTTGGAGGCGGCGTCCGGCTTCACGTCTCTCGTCTGGGCGCCGACGATTCCGGTGATCAGCCGCGCCCCCCGCTGGAACGTGGCGAAGTTCCAGGCCCAGTTCACCATCACCAGCAGGCGGTTCCTGAAGCCGATCAGAAAATAGATGTGCGCGAAGCACCACAGCAGCCAGGCGGCGAGCCCGCTGAGCTTGATGCGTCCAACCTGCGCTACGGCGCGGCTCCGCCCGATGGTGGCCAGCATCCCGTAATCCCGGTAGTGGAACGGGGGAACGGATCGTCCCGTGGCGCGGGCGGCGATTGCGCGCGCCACATAGGCCCCTTGTTGTTTGGCGACGGAAGCCAAGCCGGGAAGCGGCTTGCCTTCGGCGTCGACGCGAAAAGCCGTATCGCCGACGACGAAGATCTGCGAACGCCCGGGCAGCGAAAGATCCGGCTCGACTTTGACCCGTCCCGCCCGGTCGCTCTCCGCGCCGAGCCATTGACCCGCCGGGGACGCCTCGACGCCCGCCGCCCACATGATGGTCCTGCTTTCGATCCGCTCCTTTCCCATGGAAATCCCTGCGTCGTCGCATCCGGTCACCTCGGTTCCCAAACGAACCTCGGCGCCCAATTGCTCGAGCGCTCGCAGCGCGGAGCGTGAGAGCGATCCGTCGAACTGACTCAGAACTCGTGGTCCAGCCTCGACCAGCACGATCCGCGCCGAGCGCGGATCGATGGTTCGGAAGTCCGACGCGAGCGCGCGTTTCGCCAATTCGGCGATCGCTCCGGCCAACTCGACCCCGGTCGGCCCGCCACCGACGACAACGAAGTTCAACAGCCGGCGGCGCTCGTCGGCGTCGGGCTCGGTTTCGGCCTTTTCGAACGCGAGCAGGATCCGGCGTCGCAGATATGTCGCGTCGTCGATCGTCTTCAAGCCGGGGGCGTGCTGCGCCCAGTCGACGTGCCCGAAATAGGCTTGCTGCGCGCCGGTTGCGACGATCAGGTAATCGAACGGGATGCGGTGTCCTTCGGCGATCACTTCGTTCCGCGCGGCGTCGATGGCGGAAACGTTCGCCAGCACGACGCTCACATTGGGCTGGCGGCGAAACACGGTTCGGATCGGCCATGCGATGTCAGCCGGCGACAGCGCCGCGGTCGCGACCTGGTAGAGCAATGGCTGGAACAGGTGATAATTGTAGCGGTCGACCAGCGTGACATTGAAGGGTCCTCCGGTCAGGGCCTTTGCCGCGGAGAGCCCGCCGAACCCCGCTCCGATGATGACCACGCGGGAACGCTGGATCGCGACCTTGGAAGCCATCACGGGTCTCCCGAACCGGGTCTCTCGAATACCCGGTTTCTTCCAAACGACCCCGCGCCGACAGAGTAGGTGGCGGGCCGGCCCTTGAACAGTCCAGCGGGAGCCTGTCCTTGCTCAAAAAATCCTCGGTGAACGCCTGCTCGAAATGGA
>DATBYX010000018.1:0-7957 GCA_036513475.1 Xanthobacteraceae bacterium
CGGTATCATCTCAACGTCACGGTGGACCGCGGGGTCGGTTCCGGCGACACGGTCAGCAAGGTCGCGAGCGGTGCCTACGACATCGGCCAGGCCGACCTCTATTCCATGGTCCGCTTCATGGGCGAAAATCCGGGCCGCCCGCTCATCGCGGTGTTCATGGTGAACGACAAATCCGCGCTCGCGGTCGAGACCATGGCCAAGAGCAACATCGTCAAACCTCAGGATCTCAACGGCAAAAGCATTGCCGCCCCGGCCGGCGACGCAAGCCGTCAGCTGTTTCCGCTGTTTGCGACCGTTAACGGCATCGATCAGGGCTCGATCAAATGGCTCAACGTCTCGCCCGAGCTGCGCGAGCCCATGCTGATCAGGGGCGAGGCGGATGCGGTGAGCGGCAACGTGCCCACCGTGCTCATCAACATGCAGGCGGTGAACATCCCTATCGATGCCGTGCGGGTCATGGCTTACGCCAACTACGGCGTAGGGCTCTACGGGCTTGCGCTCATCACCCGGCCGGAATTTGCCGAGCAGAATCCGGACGCGGTGCGCGACTTCCTCCGCGGCACGGTGCATGGGCTCAATCGCATGATCCAGGACCCCGCTGCGGCCGTGGCATCGGCAAAGACCCGCGATCCGCTGCTCAATGACAAGGTCGAGATGGACCGGATCAAGATGACGCTCGACTACGCCATCATCACACCCAACGTGCTGGAGCATGGCTACAGCAACGTCGATATGGGGCGGCTCGCGAGCACGCTGGCGCAGGTTGCTCCCGCCTTCAACATGAAGGCTCCGCTGCCCGCGACACAGGTCTACACGGACAAATATCTGCCCCCACGCGACGAGCTGAAGGTCGCCCGGTAGAAACCTTGTGTCCGTAGGGGCGACGCATTGCGTCGCCCCTATATCCGCATCGGCGCAAGCGGAAACAGGGCGAGGCAATGCCTCGCCCCTACGGATTGGGTGCCCTGCATCAATGCCGCGTCCCGCCCGGAATACTCAGCCATTCCCGCCAATATCGATCTCGGTGCCCAGCCCCAATTGCGCCGCGCGTTGCGCGATCGCTTGCGCCGTCACGAGATCCTGGATGGGCACCCCGATCGACTTGTAGACGGTGATTTCGTCGTCGCGCTCGCGCGCCGGCTTCTCGCCGGTCATGACCTCGGCGAGCTCGGATACTTGCTCCCGCCCGATCACCCCCTCGACAATGGGAATGACGAAGTCGCCGGCCTGGTCGAGGCAATCGGCGCGGCTGTCGATGACGCGCTTGGACGCACGCTGGACCGTGGCGCTGTCCACCTCACGCGTCGTCGGCTGATGCGCACCGACCGCGGCAACAAAAGCGCCGGGCGCCAGCCAGGCACCGGCAATCACCGGAGTCGGTGAGGTGGTGGCGGCCACGATGATATCCGCATGGCGTACCGCTTGCTCGCACGATGCAGCAACGCGGATGTCGCGGGGAATGCGGCCACCCGTACCCGCCATCTCGGATATGAACCGCTCCGCGCGCGCGTTGCTGCGGGTAGAGAGGAACACCCTTTCGAGCGCAAAGACCTCGGCGAGCGCGGCAAGCTGGTTGCGCGCCACCCGCCCCGCCCCAATCAATGCGAGAACCCTGCTGTTCGCGCGCGCGAGGTACCGCGCCGCAAGCGCAGTCCCCGCCCCGGTCCGCAGATCGGTCAGGTAGCCCGCCTCCAGCACCGCCTGCGGATGGCCGCTCATCCCGTCGAAGAGGCAGACGAGCCCGCTCATGCGCGCAAGCCCGCGCTTGTCGTTGTCGTAGAAATCCGAGATGACCTTGATGCCGTAGCCGGCTCCGCCGCGCAGGAAAGAAGGGTTGAAGATAGCGACGCCCGGCGGCGCCTCCGAGGCCACGAAGCTGCGCAGCCCCTGGACCGATCGGCCCTGCGCGAGCAGTCTGAAGGCTTGCGCCTGAGCCTCGATCGCGCCTGCCATGTCGAGAGCCGCGCGGCAATCGGCTTGCGCCAGGATGCGAAGCTTCATTGGAGTTTCACGGAGGTTTGCTCATGGCCAACTCTGGCGCCGGCGGCGTCATCCTCATCAAGAATGGACGTGTGTACGACCACGCCGGCGACGTGGATTTCCCCGCTGTTGCCGATCTCCTCATCATCGACGGCGTGATCGCGGCCGTTCGTAGCGGAATCGCTGCTGCCGTTGAACGGGGCGAGCAAGTGCCCGAGCTGGGTGCGCGCAGCATCGATCAGACCATCGACGCGACCGAGAAGCTGTTGATGCCGGGCTTTGTCAACGCGCATTACCATTCCCATGACGTGCTGCTCAAAGGCTGCTTCGAGACCATCCCGCTCGAGCTCTGGATGCTCAATGCCCTGCCGCCGGCCTACCCGAAACGCAGCACAGCAGAGATTCGCGCCCGCACCTTGCTCGGCGCGCTCGAATGTCTGCGCAGCGGAATGACCACCGTTCAGGATCTCGCGACCATCTACCCGTTCGATGACCAGCACCTCGAGGCCATTCTCCAGGCCTACGAGGACATCGGGATCCGTTGCGTCTTTGCGCTGCAGTTTGCCGACACACCGGGGGCGAAGGCGATGCCGTTCTGGGAGGAGGTCGCTCCCGCGGAACAACGCGCTGCACTCTCAGGGTCGGTCGAGCCATTTCGGGGCATCAATCTCGCAGCGCTCCTGCAAGATATCCTGAAGTCGCAGAAATCCCGCCATCCCCGCATCACCCTGGCGCTGGGCCCTACCAGCCCGGAGCGCTGTACGCCTGAGCTCCTCAGCAAGCTCGCCGAGCTCTCCAGCGCCGAGCAGGTCCCCGTCTACACCCACATCTATGAATCGCGGCCGATGACGCTGATCGCGCGCCAGACCCACCCCTCCGATGGCGGCTCTCTGGTGAACTATCTCCGCCGCGTCGGGTTGCTGACGCCGAGGATGAATCTGGCCCACAGCGTCTGGATGTCGCGCCCGGAGATCGAGACCATTGCGGAAGCGGGTACCAAGGTCGTGCTCAACCCCGTCGGCAACCTCAAAACCCGGAGCGGCGTTGCACCGATCCGCACCTATTTGCGCAAGAACGTGGGAGTGGCTCTGGGCTGCGACAACTGCAGCTGCAGCGACGCCCAGAACATGTTCCAGTCGATGAAGCTGTTTGCCGGGCTCGCTGCGGTGACGCACCCCGATCCCGGGCCGCCGACCGCGGCGGACGCGATCTGGTCGGCCACGGTCGGCGGCGCCCGCAGCGCAGGCCTCGAAGGACGGATCGGCGCGTTGCGCAACGGCATGGCCGCGGACCTGTTCATTCTCGATCTCACCGATCCGTCTTTTGTGCCGCTCAACAGCGTGGCGCGCCAGGTCGTATTCACGGAAGGCGGCCGCGGCGTGGAAACCGTCATCGTCGATGGGCGCGTGGTGGTGAAGGATCGCAGGATCACCACCATCGACGAGCGCGCCTTGCGCGAGGAAATCGCCGGGCTGATGCGGGTGCTGCGCAAGGACATCGCAGCCGTGGTCGAGCGCAACAATGCCCTGTTGCCCTATCTGATGGAGGCGCAGCGCCGCACCTGGGAGGTCGATATCGGCGTACATCGGTATGTGGGCGATGCGGCGGATTGATGCGGCAATGCCCGGCATAGTTTTTGCCTATTGCTGCACGATCTCAGGCTGCGCATCATGAACGCTGCCGCGCATTGTCAAGCAGAGGGAAGAGGGGAATGACATGAGGTACTTACACCGAGCATTGCTCGCCCTGATCATGGTCGCGGCATTCGCAGGCACCGCCTCGAGCCAGGACGTGCACAGCCTCAAGATCGCCTGCGTTCTCGACGCTCAGCATCCCGTCGTCATCGGGGCGCGCCAGATGGCAGAGATCGCCGAGAAGGAAAGCGGTGGCCGGCTCAAGATCGCCGTTTATCCGTCGAGCCAGCTCGGCGGCCAACGTGAGGTCCTGCAGAACGTGCAGGCCGGCATTGTCGACGGCGTCATCGACGCGACCGCCACGCTCACCAACTTCGTGCCGCAGTTGGCAGTGGTCGATCTGCCGTATCTGGCAAAGGACCAGGCGGCAGCTTTCCGCCTGTTCGACAGCCCGGTGTTTGAGCAGGAGCTTGGCCGGCCTGCTGCCGCCGCCGGCTTTCACATCGTGCAGGTCTGGGAGATCACGTTTCGCAACGTCTATACCCGCAGCCGTCCGATCAACAGCGTGGCGGATCTGAAAGGCCAGAAGATCCGGGTGATACCGAGCCCCTCCTATATTGCGCTGTTCCGCGCTTTCGGCGCGGCGCCCACTCCCATGGCCTTCGGCGAGGTCTACACCGCGCTCCAACAGGGCGTCATCGATGGTGCCGAGAATGACAGCGTCACGTATCAGACCAGCAAGCATATGGAGGTTGCGCGCAATCTCGCCCTGACCAGCCATATGATGCTGGCCAATACGCTTTATATCAGCGCGCGCGTGTGGGAGCGCCTGCCGGACGACCTAAAGGCGGTGATCAACAAAGCCTCCAGCGAGGCGCGCAAGACCGTGATTGCCGAGCGCTCCAGCCGGGATGCGAAGGTGCTGGACGAGATCCGGGCCGCCGGAATCAATGTCACGCAGCCGGATCTGGCGCCGTTCACGGCGATCGGACAGCAGACCTATAAGGAGCTCGCCGAGCGCCTTGGTCCCGACCTGGTCGACCACATCGTTGCCGCCGCGAAATGAACGAGCTGCGAGCGCTCGCGATCGGCTTGGATCGTTGGGTGGCTAAAGCCGAGGCGGTCGTCATCGTCGTTTTGGTTGCAATGCTGACCGCCGTCACCTTCGCGCAGGTCTGCGCCAGGTACGTGCTTGGCGATCCGCTGATCTGGTCGGAGGAGGCGGCGCGTTATCTCTTTGTGTGGGTCTCCATGATCGGGGCTGCTCTTGCCCTGCGTGAGGGGAGCCACTTCGGCCTCGATCTTCTCATCCGCCGCGTGCCGGCGCTCAAGCCGGTTTTGGGACCCATGGTCGCGATCGTCACTGCGCTCTTTCTCCTCATCCTGCTCAAGACGGGTATCGACGAGACCAATCTGGCATCCCGGCAATTTGCCATGACGTTCCCGATGCGCATGCAGTGGGCTTATCTGGCGCTGCCGACCGGCGCCGGTCTCATGCTTTTCCACCTCGCAATACATTTCATCCGCTCCCCGAGCATGCACATTCTGGACATCCGCAGGGAGCCGGAGTGACCGCGGCACTCGCGCTTTTTGCCGCCTTCGCCACCGCAGGTGTCCCGATCGCGTTTGCCCTTGGGGCGGCAGCGCTCGCGGGATTGTGGCTCATCGAGGGTGCGCCGGTGCGCATCGTGGCGAGCCGCATCTTTGCCGGCATCGATAATTTTTCGCTGCTCGCCATCCCGTTCTTCATCCTCGCCGGCGATTTGATGGAGACGGGAGGGATCTCGCAGCGGCTGGTGACACTGGCGCGCGTGCTGGTTGGTCACGTCCGCGGCGGTCTCGGCAACGTGGTGCTGATCGCGATGCTGTTTTTTTCCGGCATCTCCGGCTCAACCAACGCGGACGCTGCCGCCATCGGCTCGGTGATGATCCCGGCGATGAAGCGCCACGGATTTGGCGCGGGTCACGCGGGAGCGCTGGTGGCCGCCGCCGCAGGGATGGGCATTCTCGTGCCGCCCTGCCTGACCATGGTTGTCTACGGGAGCATCACCAACACGTCGATCGCCACGCTGTTTGCGGCGGGTTTTCTGCCAGCCTTGATCATGACGGCAGCGCTGATGTTCCACCTTCGCATCGATGCCGAACGGCTGGGGCTCAAACCGGAGCCCCGCATCTCCTGGCGCGACCGCGCACAGGCGCTGCGGCAGGCGCTGTGGGCGCTGCTGCTGCCGGTCATCATTTTCGGCGGCATTCTCGGCGGAATATTCACGCCGACGGAAGCTGCGGTGGTCGCGGTGATCTATGCGATCATCATCGGCATGCTGGTCTACGGCGAGGTCACTCCATCCTATCTTGTCCGTTCGCTCCTTCGCACCGGAGTGACCTCGGGAATTGTGATGTTGTTGATCGGCGGAGCAAACATATTCGCCTGGCTCATGACGGTGAGCGGCGTGCCCGCCGCGATCGCTTCGGGGATCCAGTCCATCGGCGGCGGGAAGGCGGTTTTTCTGCTCATGTCGATCATCGTCTTCCTGCCGTTATTTGCCTTGCTCGATGGATTGCCGGGCATGCTCATGATCATGCCGGTGTTCGTGCCCATTGCCCAGCACCTCGGCGTGGACCTCGTCCATTATGGGATCCTGATGACGGCGGTGATGGGCATCGCGCTCTTCCTGCCGCCGGTCGGTGTCGGGCTCTACATCGTTCTCGGCCTGTCGGGGGCAACGCTCGGAGAGATCAGCCGGCACCTGCTGCCTTATCTCGCCACCATGACCGCCGTTGCGGTCCTGATCGCGTTCGTGCCGTGGATCGTGTACCTCGTCCCTTATCTCTTCGGACTGTATGCACCACGGTAGTGCAGGTTTGGATGAGATCGCATCGCCGATGCGCTGTAGGGTGGGCAAAGGCGTGCTCCCGCGCGCCGTGCCCACGCGCAGGTTTACACTTGGCGCACATCACAAGTGGTTTCGGGCAAATCATCGCGGGACGCGTGGGCACGGCGCGCGCGTTAAAGGTTGCGCCGCCTGCCTTGATCGTCGTGCACGCGCACCTTTTGCCCACCCTTCTTCTGTAACGGGACGGTCGGGGTCAACCCTCGTTTTGCGACGTCCTTCTCGCCGGGCACTCGCTTCTGTACGGGGTCGGCGCAAGGCCGCCACCAGATGGGATTCGGAAAGGATAGGTCGTACCGATCTACAGATGCGTGGTCATAGAGCCACATGGGTGGGCGCGGACTGACCTTATCCTCGTCCCCGGCGAGGGGACTTCGCTTCGGGAAGGCTGGTATCGAACCCGCCCGAAACCCTTAGTCTCTCTATTCTCTCCTTTTCAGCTTGTCTGCATTAAGGTGCTCGAACTCAGCTCTGATTGGGCCGTTGCGTTCATGCCGTCGCAACCTGGTTCGGCAGCTTGTGGTCGAACGGTTTTTCGTCGACCAGCATCCGATGCATGATCACCGCAAGCTTGCGTGCGAGTGCCACTTTCGCCTTGGCCATGCCGACCCGCTTCGCGAGCTGCATGGCCCAGGTCTTGAGCGCCGAGGCCTTCACCGGGCGCATGAGAATGATGTGTGCGGCCTGATAGAGCGCGGTGCGCACGCTCTTGTCGCCGATCTTGGAGATCCTGCCGGTGTAATCGATCTCGCCCGACTGATATCTCTTCGGCGTGATCCCATAATGTGCGCCAACCTGTTTCGAGTTCTTGAAACGTGCGGGGTCATCGATTGCAGCCGCATATGTCAATGAGATGACCGCACCTACGCCGGTCGTGGTCATCAGCAGCGTCGCTCGCCCATCATGGCGCGCCATCGTCCGTACACGCTTCTCAAAACCCCTGAACTCGCGCAACAGCACTTCGCGTACAGCCAACAGCGCATCGGCGACGACTTGCAAATTCGCATGCCCGCTGACCAGCTCCTTGATCCGTTCGGAAAAATTGGTCGGCGTGGTCTTTCCGACCTTCAGACCGAACCCGCGCAGGACCCCGCGCAGGCTCATCTCAACGTCACGCAGCTTCGCCTCGATCAGGGTGCGCGTGGTCAATATCGCACGCGTCTCTTGCGCAGAGATCGATTTGCAATGCACCGGCCGGAACCAGCCCATCCGCATCAGCTCGGCAATGCCGCGCGCATCCTTGCGGTCGGTCTTCACCGGCATCGTCTTGAACGCATTGCGCACGTGCCGGGTCTCCAATAGCTCAACTGGCAGACCGGCTCGCTTCATCGCCGCAAACAACCATTGCGACAGAGGCCCCGCCTCCAGCCCGATCCGCGTCATCGCAAGACCGAGACTGCCAAACCACGCAATCAGCGCCTCCGGCTCGCTCGCAACTTTTGCCTCTCGAAT
>DATBYX010000019.1:0-2392 GCA_036513475.1 Xanthobacteraceae bacterium
TAATAAGTATAAACGCGGACCGACAGGGGTCCGCGCCAAATTTTCTGCCGATCTAGGCGCCGAGGGACTGCGCGGGATCAAAAAGCGGGGCGGCGCGGCGGACGCGCGGGCCCTGCCCCGGGAGCGCCGGGAGTGGGTCGAGGTTTCAAGGGCAGAAGGCCTTCGCGCTGCAGGCGCTTGCGGGCGAGCTTGCGCGCCCGGCGAATTGCTTCCGCCTTCTCGCGCGCTTTTCGTTCGGAAGGTTTTTCGTAGTGACCGCGAAGCTTCATCTCGCGGAAGATGCCCTCGCGCTGCATCTTTTTCTTCAGCGCCTTGAGGGCCTGATCGACATTGTTGTCACGGACAAGAACCTGCACGCCTCATTCCTTCTTCTATGGTCCTGTGTGCTCCTGGATGATCCGGGAATGCGTATGAGCCCGCCGACCTGCCGCCGAAGCGTGGTCGTGCGGGCCCTCTGTTGCGCGGGCATGTAGCAGAATCAGCCTTATGAGTCCATTACATTGCGCTGCCCGCGACCAGCCCCGGCTCGTGCGCCACCCGCGTGACGTGGCCCATCTTGCGGCCGGGGCGCGCGGCTCCCTTGCCGTAGAGATGAACGCTCACGCCGGGCCGCGGGAGCCATGTCGCATACTCGTCGATCTCGCTGCCGATCAGATTGATCATCTCGACACGGCCGTGCCGCAACGGCTTGACCAGCGGCCAACCGGCGATGGCGCGCACGTGCTGCTCGAATTGCGACACGCTCGCGCCGTCGATCGTCCAGTGCCCGGAATTGTGGACGCGCGGCGCAATCTCGTTGACCAGCAGCCGAGGCTCGGAGACCTCGTTCAGAACGAACATTTCGACCGCCAGCACCCCGACATATGCGAACCCTGCCGCGATGCTCTCGGCTATGCGTTTCGCCTCGACCCTGATCGTCTCCGGAACGTGCGCCGGAACGCGCGAGGATTTGAGGATATGGTCGCGATGCTCGTTCTCTATGAGATCGAAGCACTCGACCTGCCCATCGCGGCTGCGCGCGGCGACGACGGACACCTCGCGTTCGAACGGGACGAAGCCCTCCAGGATCGCCGGCTGCTCCCCGACGGCGCGCCATGCCGCCGCGGGATCGCTGCCGTTGCGGATGGTGATCTGGCCCTTGCCGTCGTAGCCAAAGCGTCGCGTCTTCAGGATGGCCGGGAGCCCGGTCTCCTCAAGCGCGTGGACCAGCATCTGTGGCGAAGACACGTCTCTGAAAGGGGCCATAGGGATGCCGAGCGAGCGCACAAAATGTTTCTCGCTCAGTCGATCCTGCGTCGTCGCCAGGACGCGCGGGTCGGGCAGCACCGGCCTGCGGGCGGAGAGGAAAGTCGCAGTCTGCGCCGGCACGTTCTCGAACTCGTAGGTGATGACTTCCACATCGTTCGCAAACCGGTCGAGAGCCTCGACATCGCCGTAGTCCGCGCAGGTGACACGATGCACCACATCGAAGGCGCATGAATCCGGGCTGGGCGCGAACACGTGACATTTGAAGCCGAGCCGCGCGGCGGCCAGAGCGAGCATGCGGCCAAGCTGGCCGCCGCCGAGAATGCCGATGGTTGAATCCGGCTTCAGCACGTCGTGAGTTCCAGCCATGCCTGCGATGGCCGCGGTCATGGCGGGCCGAGGTCGAGGCGGAAGCTGTAACCATGCCGCGCAAAGCCGAGCGACTCGTAGAACGCGTGCGCGGACTCGCGCTTGGCATTCGATGACAGCACGAGCTTGTAGCACCCCTTCTCGCGGCAGCGCTCGCGCGCAAACGCCATCATGGCTTTGCCGATGCCCTTTCCTTGCGACTGCGCTGCAACGACAACGTCCTCGACAATAGCGGACGGAGCGCCGCAATGCCCCAGATTGTCCATCACCAGGAGCGCAAAGCTGCCGACGATGCGTCCGTCGCAGTCTGCCACATAGAGCGTGTAGTCCGGATAGCGCGCAAAACGGGCAAACAGGCAGGCTGCCTCGTCCAAAGGCAGGACGCGCCCGGCATCGAAATCCGGTTGGGCATAGAGATCGAGCACAGCGGCAAGGTCCTCGGCAACCGCCGGCCGCAAACGGATGCCGGATGCCTCAGTCATGCGCAGTCACTCCGGCTGCACGCCGGTTTCTCACGTGATCGCCGGCACGCCCGTTGCGTTTCTTCAGTGCTGCGCGCCGCTTCTTCGTCGCCGAGATGTCGAGCTCGAGCGTAGCGCTGTCGATGACGACACCATAGAGGTCCGCTGCGGCTTCGACCGTGACATACCCTTGCCGGGCATCGTGCAGGACCTGCGCGATGGGCCGCTCGAGCGGGCTGCCATGGCCGCCGCCCCCGCCGGAGCGGATCTTGAACGCGTCGCCCGCTGCTAGCTGCGCGATCAACACCTTGGCGTTA
>DATBYX010000020.1:0-4215 GCA_036513475.1 Xanthobacteraceae bacterium
GATAACGGCACCTTGCCAAACCTGCGTTTTTCATTTTCCGATGCGCATATGCGGTTGACGTCGGGCGGTTGGACCCGTCAGGTGACAAAGCGCGAGCTGGGCATTGCCAAGAGTATGGCCGGCGTGGATATGCGGCTCAACGCCGGCAGCGTGCGCGAGTTGCATTGGCACAAGGCGGCTGAGTGGTCCTACATGCTTTACGGCACCGCCCGTATTACCGCCGTCGATGCGAAAGGGAACAACTTCGTCGACGATGTTGGCGTCGGCGATCTCTGGTATTTTCCAGCAGGCACTCCCCACTCCATTCAGGGACTCGGTCCGGACGGCTGCGAATTCCTTCTGGTCTTTGATGATGGCGACTTCGACGAAGACGACACCTTCCTGATAACCGACTGGTTCAAGCATACGCCGACCGAAGTGCTGGGCAAGAATTTTGGCGTGGCGGCCTCGTTTTTCGGGCATACGCCGGACCCGAGCGAGCGATACATCTTCTCAGCCCCTGTCCCGGGACCGCTCAGCGCCGACAAGATTGCGGGCGCAACCGCCGTGCCGCAAAGCTTCAGCCATCATTTGCTGGCGCAGCAACCGATCAGGACAAAGGGCGGATCAGCGCGGATCAGCGACTCCAGCACGTTTCCGGTTTCCACCACCATCGCTGCAGCCCTCGTCGAGCTTGATCCCGGTGGGATGCGGGAGCTGCATTGGCATCCCAACAGCGACGAATGGCAATACTACCTCGAGGGCCAAGCGCGCATGGGCGTGTTCGGCGCGTCCGGCCAGGCGCGCACCTTCGACTTTCGTGCCGGCGACGTCGGATACGTGCCCTTCGCCATGGGACATTACATCGAGAATACCGGCACCACGCCGGTACGCTTTCTCGAAGTATTCAAAAGCAGCTACTTCGCCGACGTGTCGCTCGACCAGTGGATGGCACTGACGCCGCCGGAGCTGGTGAGCGCGCACTTGCACCTCGATCGGCAGGTGATGGATGCGCTGCGCAAGACCAAAGCGCCTGTCGTGCCCGCTTAGACTCAATGAGTCCGGGTTTGAAGGTGATGTGTTCGTATCCCGGGAAGCTAATGGATTAGCACCAACGTGTAGTGGCTGGCCTGCAACTCCGCACAAGGCGGAGCAATCCAGGACAAGTCGGCGGCATCTTCAAAACACATATGCGCGATGTCCCTTGGGCACTTTCAGGCTACGTCGCCGCCAGCCGCTATCTAAAAATCTCGATCAAAAAATCTCGATGCCGAGGAAGCTCCGGTATTGCGGCTACGAGGTCAGTCGTACTCCAAGCTGGAGACCACTGACTGTTGAGGACCAATGACGGGGATCGGGTCAGCACGCCCGGGCGCAGGCCGCAAATCCCTAAACCTAGGTATGCGCTGCTCAAACGAATTGTGGGGGGTGGCGCAACCTCCGTAGAATGGACCGTTTCATTTGTATCAGTATCTTAACCAGCATTGGCGCGATGCCGCGGCAAGTGCCGCGAACGGCGAACCCTCCGTGAGAAGGAAGGTGCCTACCATGACTATGTCGTTGAAGCCCAATCTGTCGACACCGCGTGCCGAGCGTCACGATTCCCGCCCAGACGTGCTGCTGCTGAGGCCGCCAGGCTCCGCCGCTTCCGGCAACGCAGGTGTGCGTCCGTGGCCGGAGATCTTGGCACCGCGCAGCCCGCAATTCCCTTTCTTTGCCCGGTTTGCCGTCATCAACCTCGTCGGGGTAGCGCTGTTGGCCGCGGCTTGGGCCGAGGGTCTGTTGCTCAAGCCCTATCGCGCCGACGAGTCGGGCATGTGCTATCTCATCACGGCACTGTTCCTGGCCGCGCTCGTCGCAGTTTCGCGCAAGGATTGGCAGACGGTGCGCTGGGCCGGCAACGCGCTCGTCTATCTCGGCATGGTCGGCACCGTGCTCGGTCTCATCATGACTGTCTCCGATCTTTCGGTCGACAAGGCGCAGAGCTTCGAGAGCTTCAAGGCGATCGTGACCGCGATCTATGTCGGCGCCGGCACCGCGCTCTACACCAATCTGCTCGCCTGCATCGGCTATCTCTGGCTCGGCACCAACGCCCACCTGCTCGCGCGGCAGGAGGTCTAGTGCCATGTGGCGGGGGATGAATGTCTCCTTCCGTGACATGCTATTCCTGTTGGTGTTCGCCTATCTCGTGATCGGCGCTCTTGCTCTGGCGCATGTCGCCAAGACTGACGAGGAGCAGAGCAAGGGACAGACGCCTCCCGGCAACGTCATTGTCGAGATGTTCTGGGACAAGGCGATCGATGCCGACGTCGATCTCTGGGTGCAGGCGCCGGGCGACGTGCCGGTCGGCTATTCGAGCAAGTCCGGCGTGATCTTCAATTTGGTGCGCGACGACCTCGGCAAGGGCAGTGATCCCAACTCGATGAACTACGAAATTGCCTATGGCCGTGGCCACTGGCCGGGCGAGTATGTCGTGAACGCCATGCTGTATCGCTCGCGTGATCGCAAATACCCTGTCGATACCCAGATCAAGGTGTCGCTGCAGAGTCAGCAGGGACAGGTACGCCAAGCGCTGGCGTCGAATGTCGAGCTCACCTTCGAGGGGCAGGAGACGACCGTGTTCCGCTTCCGCCTGGATGAGAAGGGCGAGCTCATCGCCGACAGCATGAACCGCATCCACAAGAACCTCCGCGCGGCAGGCCGCTCATGACCAGCTTCCTCATCGCCTTCCTTTCTCTCGCGCTCCTGCTCGGCGCCTTCGCCTTCGTGGCGGTGCCGGCGGGGAGCCGCGCGCGCCGTGCCATCATCGCTGGACTGTTCGCGGTCATCCTCGGTGCTCTGTTCTTCGGCTATTCCGACATGCTGGGACGGCCGAAATCGACGCGGCTCGAGGTGTTCCGCACGAGCATGCAGGATGCCAAGGTCATCGGCTCGTATTTGAAGGAGAATGACGGCGTGTATTTGTGGCTGCAGCTGCCCGGCTTGGACGAGCCGCGCTACTACAAGCTGCCTTGGGATGAGAAGGTGGCGAAAGCGCTGCAGGATGCGATCGCCGAGAACGAGCGCCAGCATGGCGGCGGCGTCGGCATGGGACTGCCCTTCGAGCGCGGTTGGGACAGGGAAGAACCGAAATTCTATGCACAGCCGCAGCCGAAGCTTCCGGACAAGCCTGGGGAGAGGCCGCCGGTCACCGTCTACAGGGCACCAGAACAGGGCGCCTGAGCCGCCGGACTCCCAACACGCTCTACCGGTACGTGTCACCCCATCCAAACATGGGGCGGGTTGAGCCGTTATAAACTTTTTCAGCCGACGTGCGCGATGGGACGAAAAGTATTCGAAACGACACTTTCACTGGTTATTTTACTCATGCACTTTTAACTGCAACCGCGCCAGGGTTCGGAATATGAATTGGCGCAACGGCTGGCCAATCGCAGCAAGAAGGCCAAAGTCGTTGTTCGGCACATCGATAATGTTAGAGCAATTCGTCATGGATCCGCTCCCCCGGTACGCATCCTAGAATTGATCACATGGATCTCGATCCGCTCATCGTCTCACGGCTGCAATTCGCCTTCGATCATTCCCGGCTATCTGATTTTCGCTTGCTGGCTGCTCGGCGAAAAGCTTCGCGCGGGCAGCGGCTATCATCGACGCTTGCTATTGTGGGCCGGCGACACAGGTTTCAAAAATGCGGATTCGCGGAGGGCTCTCGTGACGGTTAGCCTCGCTCTCATCTGGCCGGCAATAACATCTGCATTCTTGGCCTCGCTGGTCGAGGCGGTGGAAGCGCTGACAATCGTTCTCGCCGTTGCGACCGTTCGTGGTTGGCGTCCGGCCGGACTTGGTGCAGCAGCCGGTCTTGTGTTGCTGGTCCTTATCGTCGTTGTCCTGGGTCCACTTCTCGATATCGTCCCATTGCGACTGCTCCAGCTCACGATCGGCATTCTGCTGCTGCTGTTCGGCATGCGCTGGCTGCGGAAGGCGATTCTACGGTCGGCGGGTGTCATCCCGCTCCATGATGAAGTCGCGGCCTTCGCGACCGAAACGGCGGATCTGCGCCGGCAATCTCGCCAGCACGAGACGCGCCTCGATTGGCTTGCGGGGCTGGCGAGCTTCAAGGCCGTGCTTCTCGAAGGGCTGGAGGTCGTGTTCATCGTGATCGCCGTCGGCGCAGGCCGCGGACTGCTGGTCCCGGCGAGTGCCGGCGCATTTGCGGCGTGTTTGCTGGTTGCCGGAACG
>DATBYX010000021.1:0-3556 GCA_036513475.1 Xanthobacteraceae bacterium
ATGAATTCTCCGGCCACGTCCATATCGATTTGTCCGGTGCATTGCAGCCGCCAGTTGAGCCGCTGTGGCGTAAGCTCATGCTCGGTGCGTTCGCACGTCGAGTTGGTCGTGCGACTGATCGGGCTGAAGGTCTTCTCGAGATCGAGCACGGCTTCCTGCGTCAGGCAAAGCATGGCTTCTTGGACTGGGCCCGCAACACCATCAATTTCGGGCGATTGCACCGTCTTCCACTGTCCGGCCTGCAAACCATCCGCGCAGGCCGCTCGAGCGAGCAAGAATAATAGCAGCGTCGCGCCGGCGCCCGCGCGCTTGCAGCAGGAGGTCGTTTGCCGCTCGACGTCATTTCCGAAACAAAAACTAATTCTTCGCATGTGCTGCCCCCTTTTGCTTCAAGGTAAACGAGAATGCGGACGTCGCTCCTCGACGGCCATATGCGATGAACGGACTCATGCGCCGCAGCATTGGGGCGCTATTCGATCACCTCGTCCGCGCGCGCGAGCAGGGTGGGTGGAATATTGATGTCGAGCACCTTGGCCGTTTTAAGGTTGATGGCCAAGGTGTATCTGGTCGGCTGCTCGACCGGGATATCCGCGGGGGCGGCGCCATTGAGGATCTTCTTCAATAAGCGCGCGGTGCCTGGAATGAGTCTCTTGGATCGCGCGCATAATTGATGAGTCGGGGAAAGCTTCACGGCTTCTTGTTGGTGGTTGATTTTGCCGTCGATGTGCTCGTAGCAGTGGCGTAGCTGGGACGCGGGGATGGCGGCGGAGCTGCTCGCGTCACGGTCACAGCCGGTCGCACCGGCGCCGACGTCGTCGTAGTGCTGGGGCGGATTACCGAGGTCGCCGGTCGTGTCGGCCCCGGCCATGAGCGCGTCGTCGAAGTTGCTGTGGTTGTGGTAGCGGGTTTCGGCTGGTTGGCCTGGTATCGCTTCTGGTTTGCATCGAACCCGGCCGCAATTCTCTTATCGCCCGTTGGGTTTACGTTGCGGCCCTGCGTATTGTACTGCGCATTCGGATTTGTCGATGATGGCGAGGGTACCGGATTGGTACGCAACCCGCGGCCGTATTGCGATTGCGCATTCGGGGTCATCGCTTGCGTGCCGGACGGAGTGATACGGTTTACCGGTCCCGGGTTCTGATTTGTCTTCACCGCATTATAGTTGACGATGTTGTTGATGCGTTGCGCGGGCGCGGTGGTGTTGCCGCGCGTATTGGTCGGCGGTGCTGTATTGCTTTTGGGATTGCTAGCCTTGCTCGTCGTGCTCTCGGCTAATGCAGCTGCGCTCCAGGCGATGGCCAATATCGCCACCAAGCCGACCTTGCCCATGCTTGCCATAGCGCGCCCCCTGACTGGATCCGTCCGATTTGAGGATAGTTCGGTAGACAGCACTTGTCTGTGATGAAAGCGCCACACCGCTCCAGCATCGCCAACGGGGTTTGCTCAGTCGAGCTCGGCGCATACGAGCGCCAGAGGGGAGTCCACTGGCGGGCGCGGGTTCACGTGATATGATGCCAGCCCAAGCCTTGTGCGAACTTGGCTCGCCAGGATGCCCGGAGAAAGGTGGAGGTTGCAATGCGCGGCAGCAAGCTGACCGGCTCGTTCGTGGCGCTGATCACGCCCTTCAACAAGGACGGCTCGGTTGATTTCGCCGCCTTCCGCACGCTGCTGGCCTTCCAGCAAGAGCACGGCACTGCCGCGGTGCTGATCATGGGCTCGACCGGGGAGACCTCGATGCTCTCCCCCGAGGAGAAAAAGCGCATCATCATCGAGTGCGCAAAAATGAAGACCGCGCGCATGCCGATCTTCTTCGGCGCAACCGGCAATAATACCGAAAGCACGATCGCCAACGTGCGCTTCGCCAAGGTGAACGGCGCCGACGGCGCGATCCTTGCGGCGCCGGCCTATATCTGCGCCCCCGAAGCCGACATCGAGCGCTTCTTTCTCGACGTGGCGGATGCAACCGAGCTGCCGCTTGGCATCTACAACAATCCGCCGCGGGTCAAGAGCGATCTCACTTGGGAGCACCTCTTACGGATGTTCAGGCACCCGAACTACGTCGTGCACAAGGAATCCACCGCGCGCGTGGGCCAGGTGGCGCAGGTGCTTGCCGCCAAGCCCGATGTGTCGGTGATGTGCTGCGACAGCCCGAATCTGGGTCTCATTGTTCCGACCATGAGCCTCGGCGGGCATGGCACTGCGAACATGACCGGCAACATCGCCCCTGCCGAGCTCGCGACCATCTCGACCCCATGGATGAGCTACCGCGAGGCCGAGGATTTCAGGAGCACATATCTGCGCATGCTCCCGCTCCTGCATTTCACCTATTCCGCGATCAACCCGGTTGCGGTCAAATCGCTGATGAAGGCGCTTGGGTTGCCGGCCGGCGATCTGCGCAAGCCGCTGACCGCTCTCGACGGCGCGGCGCTGGCCAAGGGCGTTCGCATCGTCCAGGAGATGGAGCTCGACAAGCGCTACGGCTACAAAGTCTCGCCGATCTCGGCCGTTGCAGCCTAAGCGACGGCCGCGCCCCAATACCTCCCCCATCGGGGGAGGTCGGCGAGCGAAGGGAGCCGGGTGGGGGCTCATGGCTCCGTCGACGTGCCTTGCGCTGACCCCCACCCGACCGCGGTCGCTTTGCTCCGCGGTCGACCTCCCCCGAAGGGGTCCCGAAGGGGGAGGTATGGAGTCCGCTTCGCCGCCGCGACCGGAAGCAAGCTGATGATCACGAAATCAATTTTATCCTGCGCGCTCGGTGTTGCGCTCCTTGCAGGGGTGCCGCAGGTCGCAACGGCACAAACCTATCCTTCGCGGACCGTGAGCATCGTCGTGCCGTTTCCGCCGGGCGGGTCGGTCGATGGCGTCGCGCGCATTCTGGTGCAGAAGCTCAACGAGACGGTCGGTCAGCACTTCATCGTCGAAAATCGCGCGAGTGGTGCCTCTGGCATCGTAGGCGCGAATGCCGTCGCCAAGTCACCGCCCGACGGCTACACGCTGCTGGTATCGGCTTCCGTGCACGTGATCAATCCGTTCCTCTACAAGACCGTTCCCTATGACGTGGTGAAGGATTTCACCCCCCTGATGCTGCTGTGCGACGGTCCGCTCATCGTAAGCACCACGCCGAGCGTGCCGGCAAACAATTTGAAGGATCTCTTCGATCTGGTGCGCAAGGAGCCGCAGAAATTCACTTTCGGCGCCACCACGATCGGCTCGGCCAGCCACCTTGCCATCGAGCTTCTCAAGCGCGAGGCCGGCCTCGACACGTTGGTGGTTGCCTACAAGGGGACTGCGCCTGCGCTTACCGATCTCATGAGCGGACAAATTCAGCTGCTTGCCGACCCGATGCTCTCCTCGCTGCCCCTCGCGCAGGGCGGCAAGATCAAGGCGCTCGGGCTTACCAGCTCCAACCGCGCTCCGGCCGCCCCGGAGATTCCCACGATTGCCGAGTCGGGCGTGCAGGGCTTCGACTTTGTCTCGTGGTACGGGTTATGGGGGCCGAAGAACCTGCCCGCCAATGTCTCGCAGACCCTGCAGGCCGATGTCGGGAAGGTGCTGG
>DATBYX010000022.1:0-18842 GCA_036513475.1 Xanthobacteraceae bacterium
TCAGCGGTAATTTTCATGCTGGTCGCTGCGTCCTGCGCCTTGGAGGTATCACGCCACAGGATGGAAGCGGCGCCCTCCGGTGAGATCACGCTGTAAATGGCATTTTCCAGCATCAGCACGCGGTTTGCCGTGGCAATGGCAATGGCCCCGCCCGAACCCCCTTCACCAATGACGACCGCGACATTGGGTACCCCAAGCTCGAGACTGGCGCTGGTGGAGCGCGCAATCGCTTCGGCTTGCCCGCGCTCCTCGGCACCTATCCCGGGATAGGCGCCTGCGGTGTCCACAAGCGAGAGCACCGGTATTCCAAAACGGTCGGCCATTTGCATCAAGCGCTCGGCCTTGCGATAGCCCTCCGGCCTGGCCATTCCGAAATTGTGCCTAAGCCGGCCTTCGGTAGACGAGCCCTTCTCGTGCCCGATCACGCAGATGCTCTCGCCTCTGAACCGACCGAAGCCGGTGACGACGGCGTCGTCTTCGCCGAATTTGCGGTCGCCTGCGAGCGAAACGAAGTCCGTAATCAAGGCTGAGACGTAATCGAGACAATGGGGTCGATCGGGATGACGCGCCACTTGGGTCTTTTGCCATGGCGTGAGTTCCGCGTAGAGGTCTTTGAGGACCTGTGCGGCTTTGGCCTCAAGTCGGGCAATCTCCTCCCGGATGGGCCCTGCGCTCTCGCCGGACTCCACGGCGCGCAACTCGTCAATTTTGGCTTCGATCTCGGCAACCGGCTTTTCAAAATCAAGATAGCTGCGCATCGCACTCTCAGTGCTTCCGTCCGTAACGCGGCTGACTGTTTGAGATCACAAGTGTTTCGAACAAAGCTCAGTTCGGGCCTTGAATGCCGTAGCGCGAATACTCCTGTCCTATATCCGGCTGCATCGCTTTCGCCGCCGCAATGTCGGCCTCGCCGGCCGGGTCTTCATTCTTCAATCGTGCCAAACCACGACCATACAGCGCAAAAGGCTGATTGGGATCCAGCGCCAGCGCCGCGCCATAGTCGGAAACCGCCGCATCGAACTGGGTCATCTTCAAGAAAACAAAGGCACGGCTATTGAGCGTTGCGGGGTTGTTGGGCTTTAGCCGCAGAGCCTCGTTGCAATCGGCCAACGCCTGCTTGACAAGTCCTACCACGGCGCGAGCCCAGCAACGATTGTCAAGAGCCGGCGCAAACTTTGGGGTCAGCCGTATGGCCTGGTTGAAGTCGTCGAGTGCGTGGTCGAACTGCCCCTTGGACAAATAGACATTGCCGCGATTGAAATATGTCTGTGCTGATGGCTTTAGCTTGATCGCCTGCTCGTAGTCCTGGAGGGCGCGATCGTATTCAGCTCTGAGGTCGTAGGCTACTGCGCGATTATTGAAAGCCATCGTCAGCTTGCCATCGAGTTTGATTGCCTGGGTGTAGTCCTGGATGGCGTGTTCAAAGTCGCCTTTGAGCCGGTATGCAAGCCCGCGATACGTCAGAAATTCGGCGACCTTTTCACCTTTGTCCCGGGCGGCCCGGATCACTGCGGAGCAGGCTTCGATGCGCTGAGAATGCGTCGGATTGTCCTCACCCTCGCACCAGCGCTGCTCCTGCTGTGTCTGAGCTACGGCGGAATGCGGGGCAGCCAAAAGCGCGACGAGCACCGGCGTGCGAAACAGGTATTTTCTTGCGGCAGGCATCGGCAACTCCGGGACAGCTTGCGAGTCGTACCCGTTATTATTCTTCTTCAGCGAGCGGATGCAAATCGCGCACCAGATTTTTGAGGCGATCCTCGATCACATGCGTATAGATCTGCGTGGTGGCGATGTCGGCATGTCCCAGCAGCGTCTGCACCACGCGCAGATCCGCTCCATTCTGCAAAAGGTGGCTCGCGAAGGCGTGTCGCAACACGTGTGGGCTGACGTCTTTCGTTCTCAAACCCGCCGCGGCGGCGAGCTTTTTCAGGTCCCTGGCAAAGTGCTGGCGGGTCATATGACCCTCAGCTCCCCAGGAGGGAAATAACCATTTCATGTTGCGGCGCCACTGTGCCAGCTCGGAAGAGAAATGCGTCAGATATTCGCCGATCGCCTGCTTTGCCGATTCATTCAGTGGAACCAGGCGCTCCTTGTTGCCTTTTCCGCGCACAATGAGCATGCGCGCCCCACGATCAGCAGCGGAAAAGGGAAGCGAGATGAGCTCCGAGACCCGCAGCCCGGTTGCATAAAGCAGTTCGATGAGACAGGCCAGTCGTGCCGCACGGAATCGGGAGGCTGCGGACTGGTCGGGCCTGTTCATGCCCGTGCGCGCTTGCGCAAGCAGTCTGTCGACCTCGGCGATCGTGAGCAGCTTCGGCAGCGCGCGAACCAGCTTCGGCCTTTCGATCAGGGCGGAGGGGTCGTCCTGCCGGTGACCCTCGGCGCGCAGAAAGCGAAAAAGTTGTCGCGTTGCGGAAAGCCGTCGTCCGACGGATGCAGCCGCCAAGCCGCGGCTCGAAAGCGCAGAAAAATAGGCCCGCAAGTCCTCGGTCCCCGCATCGCGGATGTTCCGGTCGTGGGCGCGAAGCGCTGCGGAGAGCTCTGCGAGGTCGTGGGCGTAAGCCGCAAGGGTGTTTTTGGCGCCACCGCGTTCGGCCGCGACCATATCGAGGAAGAGTTCGATCAGCGCCTGGTCGGAAGCTTTGCCCTTCGGGGCCACGATGATCAGGGTTGTTTGGCGAATCTGTCAGGGGGGATCGTAACGGTGATCTCACGCGGCTTGGGGTCAAACCAAGTCGCAAGCATGAACATGCCCCCGTACACTAGGCCGCCGAGGACGCCGATGAGCGTGAGAAATCGGAATAGGCTTGGCATTGTAGGTTACCTCACCAAGATATACAGGAAATCATGGAGAAACTTAGGACATGCGGCATGAATGGCTGATGCCCGTCAGCGCTGGAGTGCCGAACTGCCGTCCGATCATTATCTCTTGGTTTGATGAAAACTGCTGTTATTGCAAGAGAAACCCAAGCTGCTTGCGGAAGGGATTTACGCCGGAAGGATCATGAGCGACAGCACTACGGATCAGGTCGCCTCGCCAGTGGAAACGGTCGTAACGAAGGCGCTGGGTGGGCGCTCCGTCGCGCTGGTTGGGATGATGGGCTCCGGCAAGTCGTCGATTGGTCGGCGCCTCGCGCTCCGCCTGGGGATCCCCTTCAGGGATGCCGACGCGGAGATTGAAAGGGCGGCTGGGATGTCCATCCCGGATATCTTCTCCATTCGTGGTGAGGCCGAGTTCCGTTCCGGAGAGGCGCGAGTCATTTTGCGGCTATTGGAGAATGGACCGCAGGTTTTGGCGACCGGTGGCGGTGCCTTCATGAATTCCGATACCCGTGCCGCCATCGCTTCCAAGGGAATCTCGGTTTGGCTGAACGCTGAATTCGATGTGCTCATGAGGCGCATCAGGCGTCGGCATGATCGACCGCTTTTGAAGACAGGGGATCCTGCCGAGACCGTGCGCAAGCTGATCCAGGAGCGCTATCCGATCTATGCTCTGGCCGATCTCACCATCGAATCGCGCGACGTGCCGCATGAGAAAATCGTCGATGAAATCGTAAGCTTGCTTGCCGCGCATTTGAGGACGCTCCCCGTTACGAAAGACGCGGCCGCAGGAGATCACTCCCATGTCTGTACCCGTGCGCGTCAATGACCCGACCGTCATCGAAGTAGCGCTTGGCGGGCGCGCCTATTCCATCTTCATCGGCCGCGATCAGCTTCTGTCGTTGGGCGAAAGGATCTCAGGTCTTCGGCCGAGCGCGAAGGTATTGATCATCAGCGACGAAACCGTGGCACGGCATTATCTGCCTACAACGCAAACGGCGCTCGCCGTTTCCGGGCTCGATGCGACGTGCATCACGGTCCCGGCGGGTGAAAGCTCCAAGAGCTTTGCAGTGCTGGAAAAAGTTTGCGAGGAGGTGATAGCGGCCCGCATAGAACGCGGAGATCTGATCGTTGCACTCGGCGGCGGGGTTATTGGCGATCTTGCCGGGTTTGCAGCAGCCATTGTCCGCCGGGGCATCGATTACGTGCAAGTGCCGACGACCCTCCTCGCGCAGGTCGATTCCTCTATCGGAGGAAAGACCGCCATAGATTCGCATCAGGGAAAGAACCTGGTCGGCGCCTTTCACCAGCCGATCCTGGTCGTCTCGGACACGGCGCTGCTTGACTCCCTGCCGCGACGCGAATTCTGCGCGGGTTACGCCGAAGTCGTAAAATACGGGTTGATGGCTGATGCAGGCTTCTTCTCCTGGCTGGAGGCGAACTGGCCAGAAGTTTTTGCCGGCGGGCACGCCCGCGAGCACGCGATTGCAGCGAGTTGCCGCATGAAGGCGGCCATCGTCGCCGAGGATGAGCGCGAGACCGGTCGGCGCGCCCTTCTCAATCTTGGGCATACGTTCGGGCATGCGCTTGAGGCCGCGGCCGGTTTTTCCGGTCGGCTCCTGCACGGCGAGGCAATCTCGGTCGGAATGACCCTGGCGTTCGCGTTCTCAGCCAAACGTAACCTGCTCTCCGTTGCGCAGGCCGAGCAGGTCAAGCGGCATCTCGCGGCCGTCGGTCTACCGACGGATATCTCCTGTCTCCCGGACGGACGGCCCAGCGCGGATCGCCTGATGGACCTGATGCTGCAGGACAAGAAGGTCAGACGTGGAAACTTGACCCTCATACTGGCGCGCGGCATTGGCGAAGGCTTTATAGCGGCCGATCTCGATGCCAGGGAGGTCCATGAGTTCCTGAAGGAGAAACTCTCCGAGCCATGACTCGTTATGACTGGCTCTCTCTGGTGATCGTGATCCTCTGCCTGTTGCTTTCCGCTTTTTTTGCGGGAAGCGAGACTGCGTTGACGGCATCTTCGCGCGCCAGCATGCACCGCCTGGAAAAGCACGGGGACCGGCGCGCGGCCCTTGTCAACCGCTTGCTTGCCGGACGGGAACGATTGATCGGCGCGGTCTTGTTCGGCAACAACGCCGTCAACATCGCGGCGTCTTCACTGGCCACAGGTGTGCTGCTGAGCTGGTTCGGCGACGTGGGCGTGGTCTACGCCACTGTCGTGATGACGCTGCTCATCGTCATTCTGGCGGAAGTGCTGCCGAAAACGGCCGCTTTTAACGCTCCAGATCGGTTTGCACTCTGGGTCGCTCGTCCGATGCATTGGGCCGTCCGCGTGCTTGCGCCGCTGCTGATCGCAATGGAGTGGATTGTAAAGTGGCTGCTTTGGATGCTCGGCATGCGGCTGGATCAAAGGGAATCGATCCTCCCTCCGCATGAGAGGCTGCGAGGGGCGGTCGATCTTCTGCATCGGGAAGGCGGTGTCGAAAGGCTGGACCGCGACATGTTCAGCGGGCTCTTGGATCTGCGTGAGCTCACCATCTCCGATGTGATGATCCATCGTACCGAGATGATCACGGTTTGCGCCGATGATCCTCCCGAGCAGGTCGTCGAGGCTGCGTTGCAAGCGGAGGTGACCCGAGTACCCCTGTGGAAAGGAAAGCCGGAAAACATCATTGGCATCCTGCACGCCAAGGACCTGCTCCGCGCGATCCAGGCAGCGGATGGGGATCTTGCCAAGGTCGCCGTCGAAAAGATCGCCCGGCCTCCCTGGTTTGTTCCTGAAACCCGGCCATTGTCTGAGCAGCTCAAAGCCTTCCGCCGGCGCAAGACACCCTTCGCCCTGGTCGTGGACGAATATGGAGAAGTCATGGGCCTCGTCACCCTCGAGGACATTCTGGAGGAGATTGTGGGTGACATCACCGATGAGCACGACATCGCAGTGCCCGGCGTGCGGCCTCAGCCCGACGGTTCCGTAAACGTCGACGGCGGGGTCCCGATCCGCGACCTCAACCGGGTCATGGATTGGACCCTGCCCGACGAGGAGGCCACCACGGTTGCCGGACTCGTGATTCATGAGGCGCGGTCAATTCCTGAGCCTGGGCAGTCATTTACCTTTCACGGCTTTAGATTCCGCGTGCTGAGAAGGGAGCGCAACCGGATCACCGCGCTGCGCATCATGCCGCTTGCGCGCAAACCGGTGGCCAAGCTGGCATAGGGACTTCCCGCCAATGAGATTGTCAGCGGGCATCCTCGCCGGGCGCGAGGGCCTGGATCGCGAGCGCATGCACTCCGGCTGCGAGCTCGGAACTGAGCACACCGTTGATCATACGATGGCGCTCGATCCGGCTCTTCCCTGCGAACACATCAGCCACGATATAAAGCCTGAAGTGGGTCTCTCCGCCGGCGCGGTGCCCGGCATGTCCTTCGTGCAGATGCGATTCATCGGCCACCTCGATCCGGACGGGGGCAAATGCAGCCATCAGCTTCTGCGTAATCGCATCGCGGGTGCGCATTTCGCTTGCGCCTACGGGAGCGCTATCCGCCCGTCAAGGGACGAGGGGAGGTTCAAGGAAGGCCAATCACCCTGCTGTCGGCTCTTGCCACTGAGCTTGCGCTGCGCGCATATTGATGGGTTATGAAAATCGACTCCCCTTTGTTCGATCGTATCAGGGTGAAGCCCGACAAGGATCGGATGCTTCGCGCCCAATGTCCCGCCTGCGAATGGGCGGACTGCAAAGCCCCGGCTACCCATCGCGCGCCGAAAGGGCGGCTGCGCGAGCGCGAGTATTGGCAGTTTTGCCTTGATCACGTCCGCGCCTACAATCATTCCTACAATTTTTTTGCCGGGATGAGCCCCGATGACATTGCGAAGTACCAGAAGGATGCGGTCATTGGCCATCGTCCAACCTGGAAAATGGGGATGAACGGCAAGCAGACGAATTCCCGCTCCCATTCGTCTCGATCTCGCCGCGAATTTCCCGGGGCCGGGGATCCCTTCGGGTTTTTTCGGGAGTCTGGCGCGACGGCCGATCCGGATTTCGATCGGCCTAGGTTTGAAACCCGCGTGGTGCGAAATGCCGAACGCAAAGCGCTCGGCGCGCTCGGGCTCGAACGCGAGGCTTCGAAACAAGAGGTCAAGACCCGATTCAAGGAGCTGGTGAAGCGCCATCATCCCGACGCTAACGGCGGTGATCGCTCCTCTGAAGGCAAGCTCAGGGAGATCATCCAGGCATACAAGTATCTGAGGTCGATTGGATTTGGATGATCTCCGGAGCCGGCGGAAGTTGCGCCTATGCACCGCCATTCCTATTTCAAATTGCGATATAGGCCCAACCCGGCTTCCGCGACGCGGGGCGGTTCTGCTACTTTCGTGATGCCGCCATCCATATCTCCGATCGAGCAAGCACGGCTCTTGGTCGTCCGAGATCAGGGAGGATGAATGCCTGCCATAACAGAAGAGCCCCCCGGCCTCCCCGATATGAAGGTCTCGATCCGCCAGCTGTTCGGCATCGAAAGCGACATGGAGGTTCCGGCATATTCGGAGCCGGACGAGCATACTCCGGATATCGATGCCGACTATCGCTTCGACAAGCCGACCACCCTGGCGATTCTCGCGGGATTCGCCAAAAATCGTCGTGTGATGATTGCCGGTTACCACGGAACTGGAAAGTCCACCCATGTCGAACAGGTAGCGGCGCGGCTTAACTGGCCGTGCGTGCGCGTAAATCTCGACAGCCATATCAGTCGAATCGATCTGATCGGCAAGGATGCGATAGTCATTCGAGATGGACTGCAGGTGACCGAGTTTCGCGACGGCATTCTGCCTTGGGCGCTGCAGCACAATGTAGCGTTATGCTTCGACGAATATGATGCCGGCCGACCCGATGTGATGTTCGTGATCCAGCGTGTTCTCGAAGTCTCGGGCAAGCTCACCCTGCTCGATCAGAACAAAGTCATCAAACCGCACCCATCATTCCGGTTATTTGCCACTGCGAACACTGTGGGTTTGGGCGATACGTCCGGGCTCTACCACGGGACGCAGCAGATCAACCAAGGTCAGATGGACCGCTGGTCGATCGTCACCACGCTGAATTATTTGCCGCACGACAATGAGGTCGAGATCGTGCTCGCGAAGGCGCGGCATTACCGCACCGAGCAGGGGCGCGATATCGTGAACAAAATGGTCCGGGTGGCTGACCTCACGCGCAACGCCTTTATGAACGGCGATATCTCCACTGTGATGAGCCCGCGCACCGTGATCACCTGGGCCGAGAACACGGAAATCTTCAAGGATATCGGTTTTGCTTTCCGGCTGACATTCGTGAACAAATGCGATGAGCTGGAGCGGCCGATCGTTGCAGAATTCTACCAACGCTGCTTTGGGGTGGAGCTGCCGGAATCATCGATAAACGTGGCGCTCAGCTGAATTGAATGCCCGCAACCGGCCTGTTTCGGCGTCTATGAGCTTCTTGCTCGACAGGGCATCGCGGCTAGAAATGCAAAACCGAGCTGCACTCGGATGACATCAAACATCAAGGGCAAGAGTGCCGGAAGGGAGAATCCGGCCGAGCCGTTCAAACGCGCCGTGACCGGCTGCCTGCGCGCTATTGCGCGAAAGCCTGATCTGGAGGTCGCGTTCGCAGCTGAACGGCCGGGAATGGTTGGGGGGAAGGCGCGCCTGCCCGAGCCGCCGCGCAAGCTCGGTCTCGCGGATGCTGCCATAGTGCGCGGGCACGCCGATTCGATCGCGCTGAAGCTCGCCTGTCACGATCCGTTGGTCCATCGCAAGCTTGTCCCCGGAGGGCAGCAGGCGCGGGCGGTATTCGATGCGGTGGAGCAGGCGCGGGTCGAAGCCCTTGGGGCCCGGCGTATGGCGGGTGTCGCCAAAAATCTTTCGGCCATGCTCGACGACCGTTTCCATCGCGGCAAGTTCGACGAAGTCACTGATCGCGCGGATGCCCCTATCGAGGAGGCAGTCGCTCTTCTCGTACGCGAGCGGCTCACCGGTCAGCCCCCGCCGCGTGCTGCCAAAAAACTGGTCGAGCTTTGGCGCCCCCTGATCGAGGACAGAGCGGGCCGGGATCTCGATCGCCTCGAGCGGCTGATCGAGAATCAGTCCCGTTTTGGCGATGCCATCCACGATCTGCTCGATGCGCTCGATATGGGCGAGGACCGCAGCACCGAATCCGATGAGGAGGAAGGCGAGGAAGGCGAGGACCGCCGCAAAGAGGAGTCGAGCGAAGGTGGCGAGGGTGCGGACGCAGAGGACTCGCAGACTCAAATCGACGAAGCGGACGTGTCGGGCGAGGATATGGCCGACACCAGCGCCGAAGCTGCGGAGGCGCTGTCGGCGGAGAACGCCGATGATGCGGAAATGGGGGATGCGGAATCTCCGGCGGAGCCGCGTCGACCCCGCCGACACGGACAGAATGAACCGCGCGGGCCGGATTACCGCCCGTTTGTGACCAGGCATGATGAGACCATCGCCGCCGAGGAGTTATGCGAGCCGGAAGAGCTGGATCGCCTCCGCAGTTACCTCGACAAGCAGCTCTCGCATTTGCAGGGCGTGGTCGCGCGACTTGCGAACCGACTACAGCGACGGCTGATGGCCCAGCAAAGCCGGGCGTGGGAGTTCGATCTGGAGGAGGGGGTCCTCGATCCGGCGCGGCTGTCGCGTATTGTCGTTGATCCGCTGCACCCGCTCTCGTTCAAGCGCGAGAAGGACACCACTTTCCGGGATACCGTCGTCACGCTCTTGCTCGATAATTCGGGGTCAATGCGTGGGCGACCGATCACGGTTGCGGCGACTTGCGCCGATATCCTGGCGCGTACTCTGGAGCGCTGCGGGGTGAAGGTAGAAATCCTTGGCTTCACCACGCGCGCGTGGAAGGGCGGTCAGTCACGCGAGGCATGGCTCGCCGCCGGGAAACCCGCCAATCCGGGCCGGCTCAACGATCTTCGCCACATCATCTACAAATCCGCGGACGCCCCTTGGCGGCGGGCGCGCAAGAATCTGGGCCTCATGATGCGCGAGGGTCTGCTCAAGGAGAACATCGACGGGGAGGCGCTGGACTGGGCACACAGGCGGCTTCTTGCCCGCAGCGAGCAGCGCAAGATTTTGATGATGATCTCTGACGGTGCGCCGGTCGATGATTCCACGCTCTCGGTCAATCCAGGCAACTATCTTGAACGCCATCTCCGCTGGGTGATTGACGACATTGAGACGCGCTCTCCGGTCGAGTTGATTGCGATCGGCATCGGCCATGACGTCACCCGCTATTATCGTCGTGCGGTCACGATCGTCGATGCGGAGGAGCTTGGCGGCGCCATGACCGAAAAGCTTGCAGAGCTTTTCGACGAGCAGGAAATACTCTCAGCAGCCGCAGGGCGCAGGCGCGAAGCCTCGATGGTCTAAGCGCTGCTGGCTGATGCTCCCCTTGCCTTGCGGATTTGCCGCTTGAGCTCCAGCGCCTGTTTGGAGAGATCGTCATCCTTCGCCTTCAGGAGAAAGGCATCGAGACCGCCGCGATGATCAACCGTGCGCAGCGCATTTGCTGAGATGCGCAACCTGACGGATCGGCCGAGCGCGTCCGAGATCAATGTCACGTTGAGAAGGTTGGGCAGGAAGCGCCGCTTTGTCTTGATGTTGGAGTGGCTTACCCGGTGCCCGACCTGAGCGGTTTTGCCGGTCAAATCGCATCGCCGCGACATGGAGACCTCGGTATTCTAAGGTAAGGGCAGCTTCCGCCGCCATCCCGCAGCAACTGCGCCACATTTCCGGTGAACCGGCGGAGCTATAGTGGCGCCGCCACAGGGCGTCAAGGAACCAGGGCGTCAAGGAAGGAGACCGGTCGCAACTTGCGCGTCGCGTGCACCTGCGGTGAAAGCTCCGTTTTCTCCCTTGACCCGCCTTGATCGGGCCAAGATGAACGGTCAACCATCACCTTCACTGGTCTCGCTGTCAGCCCTTGGTTCTGGGAGCTTCGAAATGTGCCGAGGACCACGATCCCGGTCCTCAAATTGCGGCAGCTGTGGTGCTGTCGACCGGATCACCAATGTGACTTTTCGCTCCGCCTATCGCTACGCAGGTCTGCTCAGCGGCTTGGTCCTCGCCACTGCAATGGCAGACGCGTGGCTTGGTCACGTCAATGCGCAAAGCAGGCTGGACGCGCGATACAGTGTCACATTGGCAGGCTTGCCGGTCGGCCGTGGCACCTGGACGATTGAAATCGGCGACGACCAATTTTCGTCGACGGCGGATGGCGCGACAGCGGGCTTGATGCGGATTTTCGCGAGTGGACGCGGACACAGCACGGTGCGCGGCAGCATAGCCGCAGGCCAGCCCACCTCGTCCAACTATGCATCAAGCATCTACACCGATACAAAATATGATGAAGTTCGGATGGTGATCAGCGCCGGCGTCGTGAAGGAATTCTCCGCGGAGCCGCCAAACACTCCCAATGCGACCCGGGTTCCAGTCACGGAAGCCCACCGACGCGGTGTGTCGGACCCGATGACCGCATCATTGGTGCGCCTGAGCGGCAGCGGCGAGACGGTCGTTCCCCAGGCCTGCCAGCGAACTCTGTCGATTTTCGACGGACGAATGCGCTACGATCTGCAGTTGGGCTTCAAGCGGTTTGAGACGGTGAGTTCAGAGGCCGGCTATCAAGGACCCGTGGTGGTCTGTGCGGTGAATTTTCTGCCACTTGCCGGGCATGTCCCGGAGCGCTATGCGCTCCGGTACCTCATGGATTCGCACGACATTGAATTGTGGCTTGCGCCGATCGCAGGCACGCGCATCGTGGCACCGTATCGAATTTCGATCCCCACTCCCATTGGAGTAGGGGTGATGGAAGCGACTCAGTTCGTCGCCATGCCGCACGCAGGGAAGACGACTGCAAAAACCCAATGACGTCTTTTCTCGAGTACTTCGTCGCAGGCTCCAAACCTGAATGATCGGCCAGCGACAGGCGAACCTGATTTAACCCCTTCCACGAACCTGGAATCGTGCCTTCGCTACATATAGTCCCTCGAAACCTCGCTATCCCGAGATATAGGCGTGAACGAACTCCGACAATACTTGAGTCAGCGATTCGGGCTTGATTCGTTCGAGAGTCGTTCCACAAGTTAGCACGGTGGGGATGCCCGACCCCGCAGTCGTCACATTGTGGTACAGCCACCCAGGAAAGAGGGCGCTCAAGAGCAAATTGGCCCCGAGAGTTCAACTGGTTTGATGCCGACCCTTCTATTTTCCGAGAGCCGCCGCGGCAGCAGTGTTCGCGGTGCAGGCGTTACGGCTGTTCTCGGCCCAACCAATACCGGCAAGACGCATCTCGCCATTGAGCGCATGCTCGGCCATTCATCCGGGATTATCGGATTACCCCTGCGACTGCTTGCCCGTGAGGTCTACAACAAGATCTCTGACCGTGCCGGCGCCGATGCGGTCGCCCTTATTACCGGCGAGGAAAAGGTCAAGCCGGAGAATCCGCGCTACTGGGTGTCGACCGTGGAGGCAATGCCGCGGGATCTCGACGTCGCATTCCTTGCTGTAGATGAGGTGCAGCTCGCGGCAGACCTTGAGCGCGGACACGTATTTACCGATCGCATGCTCAATTATCGCGGCCGCGAGGAAACCCTGATGCTCGGAGCCCAGACGGTGCGCTCCCTCGTCGAGCGGCTTCTGCCCGGAGCGCACATCGTCACCCGGCCTCGCCTGTCTCAGCTCTCTTTCGCCGGAGAGAAAAAGATCAGCCGGCTTCCCCGTCGGTCTGCAATTGTCGCGTTCTCCGCCGAGGAGGTCTATTCCATTGCCGAATTCGTTCGCCGGCAGCGGGGCGGCGCAGCGGTTGTTCTTGGTGCGCTCTCGCCGCGAACCCGCAACGCACAGGTTGAGCTCTATCAGTCCGGCGACGTCGAATATCTCGTCGCGACCGACGCGATCGGGATGGGGCTCAATTTGGATGTTGATCACGTCGCGTTCGCTTCCGACCGCAAGTTTGA
The DNA here is from genome assembly GCA_036513475.1 of Xanthobacteraceae bacterium. Classification (GTDB taxonomy): domain Bacteria; phylum Pseudomonadota; class Alphaproteobacteria; order Rhizobiales; family Xanthobacteraceae; genus VAZQ01. The sequence continues at coordinate 12,829 of DATBYX010000022.1, forward strand.
TGGTTATCAATTTCGCAGACTCAACCCTGCGGAGCTTGCGCAAATCGCGGGCCGCGCCGGCCGGGCCACGCGCAATGGCAGTTTTGGGACCACAGGCCGATGTCCTCCATTCGAGGCCGAGCTTGCACAAGCCCTTGAGGCCCACTCGTTTGAACCAATCAAGGTGCTGCAGTGGCGCAATACCGGCCTCGACTTCTCGTCGCTTGGTGCTTTGCAGGCCTCGCTTGCGCAAATACCGACGGAGCATGGGCTTACACGTGCGCCGATTGCCGAGGATATTTTGGTGCTTGAGCACGCTGTTCGTGATGACGACACGCGTGCGCTCGCCAAAACGCGGCAATTGATCGAGCGGCTCTGGGACGTCTGTCAGATTCCGGATTACCGTAAGATTTCACCCGCCACTCATGCGGAGCTTGTGATCACGCTGTATGGTTTCCTGGCACGGGAGGGGACCATTCCAACGGACTGGTTCGCTCGCCAGGTCGAGCAGGCAGACCGCACGGATGGCGACATCGACACGTTGTCGAATCGCATAGCTCACATCAGAACATGGACGTTTGCCGCCAATCGCCCGGACTGGCTCGCAGATCCTGAGCATTGGCAGGGGGTAACGCGCGCCGTTGAGGACAAGCTCTCGGACGCCCTGCATGAGCGGCTCACCGAGCGTTTCGTCGATCGCCGTACCAGCGTGCTGATGCAGCGACTGCGCGAAAACGCGGTGCTGGAAGCCACTGTCAGCAAGAGCGGCGAAGTGGTGGTCGAGGGACACGCCATTGGCCGGCTGGATGGTTTCATGTTCACGCCGGTGGCTTCCACCGCAGGATCAGAGGCGAAGGCGCTCGCCGGGGCGGCGCAAAAAGCCCTGGCTGGCGAGATCAATGCGCGAGCAACCCGACTTGCGCAGGCCGCGGACGGGCAGCTCACACTCGCAAACAATCATACGATCCGATGGCTTGGCCAGCCGGTCGCAATGTTGGTCGCCGGTGATGAGCCGCTAAAGCCGCGGCTGCGAATCATATCCGACGAGCACCTGAGCGGTGCGCCGCGCGATGCTGTCCAGGCCCGTCTCGATTTTTGGCTGAAGTCGCACATCGAGAGAGTTTTGGAGCCGCTGTTCAGGCTTGCCGCGGCGGATGACGTGACCGGCATTGCGCGTGGCATCGCATACCAGCTCATTGAAGGGTTGGGCGTGCTCGAACGTCAGAAAGTTGCAGAGGAGATCAAAGGGCTGGAGCAGGGCTCGCGCGCAGCGCTGCGCAAATACGGCGTGCGGTTTGGCGCCTATCACATTTATCTGCCCGCGCTGCTCAAGCCCGCGGCGCGCGTTCTCGCCACGCAGCTGTGGGGGCTCAAGCACGAGGACGGGCCTGAGGCCAAGGGGGCCGAAGCCGTGCTCGAGCTGGCTGCCACCGGGCGGACCTCGATTGCCGTCGGGAAAGATTACGCCAGGGTACTCTACCGGGTTGCCGGGTATCGCGTCTGTGGCGCGCGCGCAGTGCGCGTGGACATACTGGAACGGCTCGCAGATCTCATCCGCTCCGCTCTCGCTTGGCGTGCCGGGGCCCCTGGATCAAAGCCGCCGGGCGCCATCGACGGATTCGGATTCGCTGTCACTGTTGGCATGACCTCTCTCGCCGGCTGTGCAGGCGAGGATTTCGCCTCGATCCTGCATTCCCTTGGGTATCACATGGAAAAGCGGCCAAAGCCGGCTGCTGCGCCTACGGAGCCTGCGTCACAGGAGTCCGTAGGTTCCGGCGGAGCAGAGTCGGTCACGGCCGCAGATCCGGCCCCGTCCGAACCTATGCCCGTGACGCCGCATGCTGACGCGAGCGCGTCAGGGACGGAGAAAGTGGCGGCTGATTCTCCGGCCCTCGAGCAAGTGTTGCAGCCTTCGACCATCGGCAACGAGCTCGCCGAGGTAGACCGGTTCGGTATCGAAACCACCCCACTTGCCGCGAGCACGGTTCAAGAGGCCTCGCAGGTTCCAATCCTGGGGGGCGAGCATCTCGGCAGCCCCAATCAGATCGCTGCGTCGCAATCGTCCGAAACCGCAACAACCCAAGAAGCAGCGCCGGAATTGATCGAGATCTGGCGACCCGTCCGGCGGGGCGCCCATCAGCGTGGTCCGCGTCGCGAGCGCAGCTCGCGTCGTCGCCCGACGGCCGAAGCTAAAGAAATGCAGGCCAGCGGACCAGCCGCCAATGAGATGCCTGCGATTGAAGGTGGCTCCAAGCCGTCCGAAACCCCAGGCACTCCATTGCCGTCGAATGAAGGTTTGGATTCGCCAAAGCCGCGCCGGAGAGGTCACCGCCGGCGGCATCCCGCGCCTTCGGAGTCCCTAGACGGCGCCCCAAAGGAACGGTCTCTCCGCGTGGTTCGCCGTGGGCGTGACCAGGCCGCGGAACCGAGTGACCGAAGTACGCATTCCGTCTCCGCCGAACGGCAACGGCGCGAGCCGCGCGGCGATCGACCCGATCGCGATCCGGTGCTGCGGGCCAAATATATCAAGGGAAAAGGGGCTGGAGCGGCGTCGCGGGACCGCGAGGCGGATCCTGATTCTCCGTTCGCGAAGCTCGCGAAGCTGAAGGAGCAGTTGGAGGCAAACGCCAAGAACCCGCGTTAAGAGCCCGCGTTGAAGGACGCGCCCTGCTTGGAGCGACAGCGCATAGACAAATGGTTGTGGCACGCGCGTGTGGTGCGGACGCGCTCAGGAGCAGCCGCCCTCGCGATATCCGGACATGTCCGCATCAATGGCGAGCGCGTGCATGCATCCAGTCGTGCCGTTCGCGTAGGGGACGTCGTTACAGTTGCCCTTGGTAATAGCGTTCAACTGATCAAAGTCCTCGGTTTTGCCGAGCGTCGCGGCTCGGCTGATGAGGCGCGCCGGCTTTGCGAGATCATGGACCCAGGCGCGCCTCCTTTGGAGCGTGACTTGCCCCGAGTTCAGTCACAGGCGCGCTGGCGCACAGGAGCTTGAAGCAGGCTTCTGGCCCGTCGGGGATGCGGCGCATATTGCTTGACCTCGGCGCATGCGCTAGTCAGCCAAGGCTCGGAGAGCGTGTAATGACGTACGTCGTTGTCGAAAGTTGCATCAAATGCAAATACATGGATTGCGTTGAGGTATGCCCGGTAGATTGCTTCTATGAGGGCGAGAACATGCTCGTCATCCATCCTGACGAGTGCATCGATTGCGGCGTTTGCGAGCCGGAATGCCCGATCGAGGCGATCAAGCCCGACACTGAGCCCGGCCTGGAGAAGTTTCTCAAGCTCAATGCTGATTTCGCAAAGGTCTGGCCTAACATTACCACGAAAAAAGAGCCGCCGGCCGATGCCAAGACTTGGGAGGATGTGCCCGGCAAGCTCGAAACGCAATTTTCGCAAAATCCCGGAACTGGTGACTGACGGGCGGGGTTAACCAACCCTAACGAAAATGTAATCGAGGACTCCCGGAATTTGCTTTTTTGCGTCGCAACAAGCCTTTGATTCCGGTGGAAATTGTGCTATACATCTAAAAAATGAGCAAAGTATCGCAATGGACCCGCTCCCGCGTTGGGAGCGTTATTTTTCCGCTCATTCGAGCAACCTTCAACTAGGGACGTGAGATCCACGCAGGAAAGCCGTGGCAGGAAAAGCGCGCCATCGGTCGAAGAAGACCACCGCCGCCGTGCGGCGACCCAAGAAAACCTCCGCCGGCGCCCGTCGACGGAGAACTCAGCCGGTGCGCGCAGTTTCGCGCCGCCCGGCCCCGACCCACAAGGCGGCTCCCGTTAAGGCGGCTCCCATAAAGGCGGCTCCCACAAAGGCGCCTATCGTGGCCAAAGCCCCGCTGCGAGCTCGCAAGCCGGATGAAGGAGCAACCCCTGCAATGATCCCGAAGAAGGCGACGCATCAGCGGCAAGGGTTCAAGACAGGCGAGTTCATCGTTTACCCCTCGCACGGCGTAGGACAGATCGTCGGGATCGAGGAGCAAGAGGTTGCGGGCGCCAAGCTCGAACTGTTCGTCATCCATTTCGTCAAGGATAAGATGACCTTGCGGGTACCGACCGCCAAAGTCGCGTCGGTTGGGATGCGCAAGCTGGCCGAAAGCGCATTGGTCAGACGGGCGCTTGAGACACTCAAAGGACGTGCCCGCGTCAAGCGGACCATGTGGTCCCGACGTGCCCAGGAATACGAGGCGAAAATCAATTCGGGCGACATCGTGGCCATTGCCGAAGTGGTTCGCGATCTCTTCCGGTCGGACACCCAGCCCGAGCAGTCCTATTCAGAGCGTCAGCTCTATGAGGCCGCTCTCGACCGCCTCGCGCGCGAGATTTCGGCCGTGCACCGCATTACCGAGACCGAGGCGATCAAGGAAATCGAAGCAGCCCTGGCTAAGGGTCCGCGACGAGGTCCAAAGCCCGAGGGCGCCGGTGAGGGCGAAGGCGAGGATCAGGACCAGGAACCGGTGGTGGAAGAGGAGGCGGCGTAGTTTCGCCGCCACCATCGACGCAAAGCCCGGCAATTTGCCGGGCTTTTTATTTCGGGCATGGCCGTCACTCCGCGGCACCGACCGGTCGGCGTTGCCGACTTGCCCCTGAGCCCGGAAACCATAATCCCAGCGGGTACAGAGGTCGCAAGTCCGATCGCAACCGGACGGGCCCTGGTTTTTGCGAAAAGGAGGCGCTCAAAACGATGGAATAGAGCGGGCTGACGAGGCGAAGACAAAGTCCTCCCCCCCCAACGCCGACTAAGTCATAATTAAGCTCGCTTTGGGAAAACAATATCGGGGTGGAGTTGGGGGTGAGGGGGACGTGGCGGCACTGTTCAAGCGGAACAGCATCGCGGTCGCGGCTGGCCTTGGTGCTTTCGGCATCGTGGGGCTCGCAGGCTTTGCCCTGGGTCTCAACACCCGTTCAGGGCCGAGCCCGTCCGAGTTGCCGCAGCTCTCGGCCGCAGACGTCGTGAATTTTCGCTTTCCGAATGATTGGGCGGAGGCGCCGGCCAGCTCGGCCATGACTGTTGCCTATGCCTCGACAGACAGCTCAGCCGGGCTGCTCGATCCGACGCCGATCTATCCCTTGAAAGCTGTGGCGGTGGCAGCACCTTCTGCGGATGCCGCAGGGGACGCGAGCTCCGTTGTGCAGCCATCATTCGTCGGGTCCATCAACTCCGCGGCCACCATTCGGTCCGCGCGCCGATCGAATGCGGTATTGAACGAATCTCAGATCACCAGCATCAAGCGCAGGCTCAATCTCACGCCCGAGCAGGAGCGGTATTGGCCCGCTGTGGCGGCCGAGTTGCGCAAAATGGAATACAAGCGGGATCGCACGCAGACCGCCGCGGTGGACATGAGCAAGGTGAATGTCGAGGGGCTCAAGTCCGCCGGATACCCGCTGGTGATGAGCTTCAATGATGACCAGCGGCGAGAGCTCAAGTCGCTGGCCCATCTGCTCGGATTGGAAAGCGCCGTATCGAGTTTTTGATTTTCGTGCCGTGCGCCAACTTTGAAGCCCGGTCGCTGTGCCGGGCCTTTTTGTTGGCCACGTTTTGATGAGGCGCAGGCCGGACGCTGGTCGGCCCCTGCGCGATCCTGATCTTGGGGAGGCACCCATACGGAGCTTGTCTGAAGTTCATGTCGTCGCGGTGGTGAACGCCGCACGGGTATATGTCGAACTGGGCGAGGATTAGGGTGATTTGCCACGATGAACCGTGGATGCCCGTGTACGTTGTTGTTCAGGGTCGCAGATCGAGCAATGCAACTTCCGACTTCTGGACATTGCAACGGGACTCATGCAGAAACAGATATCCTTCAGAAGTGTGCCCAAAGCCCGGCCGGATCATCGCGCCGGGCTTTGTTCTTTAGCCACGGCCAGAGGTGGTTGCTATGACAGCGATCCACAAGGGCGCTTCGGGCCGGATGGAAGGTCGGGAGCAGCGGTTCGCGAGGCGGCGTGATTTTGTCGGCTCAACTTGCGGCTGAAAAATTGCCTGTAAATTTCCTGTTGTTTACAGGGAGCCTGATTTTTGCGCTCTCA